>NZ_JBHYYB010000007.1:116301-208946 GCF_042752535.1 Kitasatospora sp. NPDC059327
GGGGGGGCCGCGCCCCCGTGCGCTCCTCCCCCCCGCTCCCCGCCGCCCCAACCCGCGCGCGCGGCGGGTGTTTGCCCGCGCCGGATCACCGAGCCGGCCGGCCGCCGCCGTCAGCGGCCGCCGCTCACCCCGCCGGAGCCGTCCTGGGCGCGCACGCGGGACGGAGCGCCGGAGTCACCGGCCGGGCGGGGGTCCTCCCGGCCTTCGACCACCACGGCGGACTCCAGCGGCGAGGCGATCTCCTGCGGCGTGCTCCGTGCGGCCCAGTCGCGGATGCCGAGCAGCACCATGACGAAGAAGATCCCGTAGACGATGCCGGAGAAGTAGAGCTCCGAGTGGACGGCGAGCGGCACACCGACCAGGTCTACCGCCAGCCAGACGAACCAGAACTCCACGTAGCGCCGCGCCTGGCTGTACATGGCGAGGATCGAGCCTATGAAGATCCAGGCGTCGGCGAGGACCATCCACCACGGCGCCCCGGGGTAGAACGAGGCGTCCGTGCCCTTCAGTACGAGGCCGAACGCGGCCGTGCCCAGGACCATCGCGGCCGCCAGCACCGTCCGTTCGCGCCAGGAGGCCCAGCGGACGTTGATCGTGCCCTCCTGCTCGCGGCTGCGCTTCCAGGTGGCCCAGCCCCAGGAGGCGGAGACGATGATCACGATCTGCCGGGCGGCGTTGCCGCCGAGGTGCACGTTCAGGCTGGCGACCAGGAGCAGGACCGAGCCGAGGATCTGCACCGGCCAGGCCACCAGCGAGCGCCGCAGGGCCAGCCAGACGGTGGCGAGCGCCAGGATGTTGCCCAGGAAGTCGGACCAGTAGACGGGGAGACCGAAGAAGTCGAACTGCTCGTTCAACCACTGGAATGCGCTCATGACTCACACCTTTGTTCGTGTGGAGCGAGGTGGGGGAGGGGCGGTCGGCCCCGCCGAAGCGGGGGAGCGGGGCCGACCGGGCGCGTGGGCGCGGCGTGGTCGCGAGAACGGGGACGCGCGCCGAGCGGTGGGGAGGGGTGCGGCGGTGGGGGTGCTGAGGAGGGATCAGGAGGGGATCAGGAGAGGAGGGCGAGGACGCGCCGCCCGTGCTCGGAGTCCAGCAGCGCCTCCGAGCGGCGGATGTCCTCCCGGGCGGCGAGCACCAGCTCGGCGACGGAGGCGAAGGTCGCCGTCGCCCGGACGCGGGCGACGAACCAGACCTCGACGCGCTCGCCGTACAGGTCGCCCACCTCGTCGGACGGGTCGTGGCAGTACACCTCGGTGTGGACCTCGGTGGTGTCGCAGAAGGTCGGGTTGGTGCCGACACTGATCGTCGCGCGGTGCACGGCGCCGGTGGTGCGGCGGACCAGCCAGCCGCTGTGGATGCCGGACGGCGGGGCGGGGGTGCCGGGGTCGGGGGAGACGTTGGCGGTGGGGAAGCCCAGGCCCCGCCCCCGGCCGGCGCCGTGCACCACGGTGCCGACCAGCGGGGGTGTCGGGGCGTCAGCCATGGGGGGTGAGCTCGCGGAACTGGCTGGTGTGGAAGACCAGCGGCTCCACCCCGGGGAACAGCTCGGCGGTGAGCAGCCGCATCAGGACGATCTCGTGGTCGCCGCCGTCGTACACCGCGCTCACCCGGGCGGTCAGCCACAGGGCCGCGTCGTGCACGAGGACCGCGCCGTCGGGTGTGGCCTGCCAGGCGGTGCCGTCGAAGCGGTCGCCCGCGCGGGAGGCGAGCCGCCGGCAGAGCGTGGCCTGGTCGCGGCTGAGCACGCTCAGCCCCAGCACCGGCGCCTGCGCCAGCCTCGGCCAGGTGGTCGAGGTGCGGGCCACGCTGATCGAGACCATCGGGGGATCGAGCGAGATCGACACGAAGGAGCTCACCGCGAGTCCGACGGGTTCGCCGTCGCGCAGCGCGCTCATCGCGACCACGCCGGTGGGGTAGGCCCCGAACGCCTGGCGCAGCGCCCCGGCGTTCAGCTCGGTCGGCGCGGTTCCGGGGCCGGCCGCGGGGGCGGTCCCGGCCCCGGCCCCGGCCCCGGCCGTGGGCGCCGGCGCGGCCGGTGCCGGGGGACCGGACGCGGTGGGCGGGGTCGGGTGGTGATGGGCGGGGGTGGCCATGATCCTCTGCCGTCCTCTCGTCGCGAGTGGGGTGGTTCAGTGCCGGTGACGCGCGGCCGGGTGGTCGGCCGGGAGGGCGGGGTCGGACGCGCCGGTCAGCCGCTCGCGCAGCGACTCGCCGTCCGTGTACGCGCCCCGGAAGACCCCGCGGGCCCGCAGGATCGGCAGCACCGACTCGACGAACTCGACGGTCGAGGCCGGCTGGACGGTCGGCGAGAGCAGGAAGCCGTCCAGGTCGGCGCCCTCCGCCAGCGCGCAGATCTCGTCGGCGATCTCCTCGGCGGTGCCGACCACCGGGCGGGCCCCGACGCCGTGGGTGTGCCAGTCGGCGAGCACGTCACCGACGGTCTTGTCGGCGAACCGGGCGACCTGGGTCTGCGACAGCTCGGTCGACAGCGCCGACATCGGGGTGTCCGGTGCGTAGGAGGACAGGTCGAGGCCGGTGAACATGGCGTAGCTGGCGACGGTGACCTCCGGGCGCTGGGCGTCCAGGACGCGCTGCCAGCGGCGCTCGGCGTCCGAGGTGGTGGCGCCGAGCACACAGGAGAACGCCGACATCACCTTGACCTCGTCGGCGCGGCGGCCCGCCTTCACCGCCTCCTCGCGGATCGCCGCGGTGTGCCCGGCGAGCTGCCGCACCGAGCCGCTGCCGACGAACATGCACTCGCCGTGCCGCCCGCCGACCCGCCGCCCGGCGGGGGAGGCGCCGGCCTGGAACAGGACCGGCGTGCCCTGCGGGGAGCGGGCGGTGTTGCCGTAGCCGTGCGAGCGGAAGTACGGGCCGTCGTGCTCGACCAGGTGGACCTTCGCCGGGTCGGCGAACCGGCCGTCCTTGTCCTTCTCCAGGGCGTCCGGCTCCCAGGCGCCCTCCCAGTACTTGTAGACCAGGTCCAGGAAGTCCTCGGCCATCTTGTACCGGTCGTCGTGCGCCACCATGTCCATACCGAAGGCCTTGACCGCGGTGTCGGCGGTGCCGGTGGTCACCACGTTCCAGCCGAGCCGGCCGCCGGACAGCTGGTCCAGGGTGGCCAGCCGGCGGGCGAACGCGTACGGCGGCTCCACCAGGACGGAACCGGTCACCACCAGGCCCAGGTCGGTGGTGCTCGCCAGCAGCGCCGAGGCGATCACGAACGGGTCCAGGCGCGGCAGGTCCAGGGTCTCCTCGGTGGCGATCGGCGGGCGCGTCCCGTCGATCTCCGACCAGCCCCAGGCGTCGGCCAGGAAGAGGAAGTCCAGCTTGGCGTCCTCGCAGATCTTCGCGATGTCGCGCCAGTACCCGAAGGTGTCGAACAGGTGCCGGCGGCTGTCGGGGTGGCGCCAGGTGGCGGTGCCGCTCGCGTTGGTCTGGGCGTTCTCGAACAGGCCGAGCTTGAGGTTGCGCATGGGGTGTTCTCCGTTGAACGTGAACCGGGTGGTGGTGCCGAGGGAGGGGGCCGAGGGAGGGGCCGCCGCGGTGGGGGAGCCGCGGCGGCGCGGGGCGGGACAGGTGGTCTGACGGTGCGTCAGGACTCGGTGGCGCGGGGCGGGTCGAGCTGCGCGGCGGACGGCATGGCGGACTGGGCGCCGCGGCCGGTGACGGCCAGCGAGGCCGCGCGGACGGCGCGTTCGGCGGCGGTGAGCAGGTCGCTGCCGCGGGCCAGGGCGTCGGCGAGGGCCCCGCAGAAGGTGTCACCGGCGCCGACGGTGTCGACGGCCTCCACGGCGGGCGCCGGGAGGTGCGCGGCGGGGCGGCCCGGCTGTTTGACCAGCGCTCCGTCCGCGCCGAGCGTCACCACGACCGCCCGGCAGGGCAGCGCGGACCGCTCCAGCAGCGCGCGCGCTCCGTCCAGGGAGTCGGGTCGGTCCGCGCCGATCAGGGTGGCGAGTTCGCCGAGGTTGGGGACCAGGACGTCGACGGCGGCCAGCACCTCCGGGGCGACCGGCCGGGCCGGGGCCGGGTTGAGGACGACGGTGCCGTCCTGGTCCCGGGCCCGCAGCACGGCGGCGGCGACCACCTCGGCGGGGATCTCGTGCTGGACCAGCACCACCTCGCCGGCCGACCGGGACAGCCGGGCCGGCAGGTCCGCGACCGACAGCGCGGCGTTCGCGCCCGGGTTGACCACGATGGTGTTCTCGCCGGCGCCGTCGACCACCACCGAGGCGATCCCGGTGGTGGTTCCCGGTGCCGGGCGGACCGCCCCGATGTCCACCCCCTCGGCGGCGAGTGCCCGCAGGATGGCCTCGGCGTCGGCGCCGACCCGCGCCACCAGGCGCACGCTCGACCCGAGCCGGGCCGCCGCGACGGCCTGATTGGCGCCCTTGCCGCCGACGCCCTCCACGAAGTCCCGGGCGAGGACGGTCTCGCCGGGGCGGGGCAGCTCCTCGACGGTCAGGACGAGATCGCGGTTGACCGAACCGACGACGGTGATGAGCGGCATCTGCACTCCTTGGGAGATCGATCTCCCACACTCTGGACCAGCACCCGGAAGCCGTCAAGTACCCTCAAGCTGCGTATTCCAGCGGTTCGGACCCGCCGGATCCGAACCGACCCCGACCTCGAAGGACCCCCACGTGACAGCGCCCCGACTCCTCGACGTGGCAGCGGCCGCCGGCGTCTCCCGCGCGACCGCCTCACGGGTCCTGGCGGGCACCCCGCGCAACGTGGACCCCGCACTCGTCCGCCGCGTCGAGGAGGCCGCCCGGCGCCTCGGCTACCGCACCAACCACTCCGCCCGGGCACTGCGCACCGGCACCACGGGCACCATCGGCGTGGTCGTCCCCTCGCTGGCCAACCCGTACTTCGTCCAGCTCGTCGACGCCATCGCGCAGCAGGTCCGGGCCGCGGGCGGCCAGCTGGTGGTGTCGGACGCCGCCAACGACGCCGCCATCGAGGCCGAGCAGATAGAGACCCTGCTCGGTGGGCGGGTCGACGGTCTGCTCGTCGTCCCGGTGTCGGCCGGGGCGTCCGGCCCGGCGGTGCGGGCCGCCGCCGGACGCGCCCCCGTCGTCCTCTTCGACCGCTGGGCCACCGCCTCGGGCACCGTCGCGGTGACCCTCGACAACGCGGCCGCGATGCGTCTGCTGCTCGATCACCTCGAAGGGCTCGGCCGGCGCCGGATCGCGCTGGTGGCGGCGGACCAGGCCTCCTCCTCCGGCGCGGAACGCCTCGCCGCCTTCACCGAGGCCCGCGGCGCCGACGCGACCACCGTCCTGCTGCCCAGCTTCACCACCGACGCCGGCCGCACCGCGGGACGCCGGATCGCCGAACGGCAGGCGCTGGTCGACGCCGTGGTCTGCGGCGCCGACGTCCTGGCGGTGGGGCTGGTCAGCACCCTGCAGCGCGCGGCGATCTCCGTCCCGGGGCAGATCGCCGTCACCGGCTTCGACGACACCGAACTCCTGGAGCTCCTCGACCCGCCCATCACCTCCATCCGCCACCCGCTCGCCGCGATGGCCGAGCGCGCCCTGACGCTGCTTCAGGCACCCGCCCGGGAGCGGGCGGAGAACGTCGAGCGGTTCGCCCCGCAGCTGGTCGTGCGCTCCTCGACGGACGTTCGCGCCCACGCCTGACGGTGAGGACGGCGGAGGCGTTGGGTCGAAGCCCCGGGGCTTCGCCTGACGTTTGGTCAAAGAGGCTCTCCCACAGAATGGTTGGTCGGGCCGAGGCGGTGGCTGCCGGTGCGACGGCACCGGAGTCCGCTCCGCCGGAGCCCCCGCCTAGGCTGTCGGTATGCATCCTCGACTCGGTGAAGACCTCGCCCGACTGCCCGAACTCCTCGACGCGGTGCGGGACCACGCCGTGCACGCGCTCGCCGGTCTCGCGGACCGGCCGGTGGTGTGGCCCGGCGAGCCAGGCCCGGGGCTGCCGCTCCCGGCGGAGGGCAGCGGCGCCGACGGGGCGTTGAAGCTGTTCGCCGAACGCTGGGAACCGGGGTTCAGCGGGAGCGCCGGCCCGCGCTACCTCGGGTTCGTCACGGGCGGGGCGACCCCGGCCGCGCTCGCCGGCGACTGGCTGACGGCCACCTTCGACCAGAACGTCAGCAACCGTACCGGCTCGGCCGCGGCGGATCTGGAACAGGAGACGATCGGCTGGCTGCGGAACCTCTTCGGGCTGGGTGAGGCCCACACCGGAGTCTTCGTCAGCGGCGCCACCACCTCGAACCTCGTCGGCCTCGCCGTCGCCCGCGAGTGGGTGGGGGAGCGGCGCGGCGTCAGCGTCACCCACGACGGCCTCGCCGCCCTCGGGCCGGTCCACGTGCTGTCCGGCGCCGCGCATTCGAGCATCGGGAAGGCGCTGTCCGTGCTCGGCCTCGGCCGGAGCGCACTGCGGCAGGTGCGGACCCTGGAGGGGCGGGAGGCGGTCGACGTGGCCGCGCTCGCCGAGGAGCTGGCGGCGCTGGACGGGCGCCCGGCCGTGGTCGTCGCCAACGCCGGCACGGTCAACACCGTCGACTTCGACGATCTGCGGGCGATCGCCGCCCTGCGCGAGCGCTATCCCTTCTGGCTGCACGTCGACGCCGCGTTCGGCGCCTTCGCGGCGCTCTCCCCGGAGCACGCGCACCTCGTGGCCGGCCTCGACGAGGCCGACTCGGTCTGCGTCGACCTGCACAAGTGGCTGAACGTCCCGTACGACGCGGCCGTGCAGTTCACCCGCCGCCGGGACTTGCAGGTGGCCGCCTTCCACAACGCCTCGCCGTACCTCGGCGCCCCGACCGGGAACCCGGACCCCGTCCACCTGGCCCCGGAGAACTCCCGGCGACTGCGGGCCCTGCCGGCCTGGTTCGCGCTGACCGCCTACGGCCGTGACGGCCACCGGGAGGTCGTGGAGCGCAACTGCGCCGAGGCGGCCCGGCTGGGCGCGGGCCTCGCCGCGGATCCGGCCTTCCGGCTGCTGGCGCCGGTACGCCTCAACGTCGTCTGCTTCACCCTCGCGGGGCACCCCGCGCAGGAGGACGTCGACACGCTGCTGCGCCGCGTCGCGGCTTCCGGCGAGGCGTTCCTGACGCCGACGGTGCTCGGCGGGGTGCCGGCCGTGCGCGCGGCCTTCAGCAACTGGCGTACCACCGGCCCGGACACCGACCGCGTCCTGGCGGCGCTGCGTGAGGCGGCCGCCGGGCGGTGACGGGCGGGCCCCGGGCCGGTGCGGCCCGGCCCGGCTGGCGGGATCCACCGGGCCCGGCCGCCCGCTGCCCGCCTACCCGGCCGCCTACCCGGCCGCCCGCCCGGCCGTCACCCGGCGGTCGTCGCTCAGCCGAAGTCCGGGATGGGGTGGTCCGGGGCCAGCGCGGCGGCGATCCGCTGGGCGATGGTGTGGGCGCTGTGGCCGCCGGCGGCGGTCGGGCCGTTGGTCGTGGAGACGGCGATGGCCAGGTGCTCGCACGGCAGGTAGTCCTGCGACGCCGAGTAGCCGAAGAACAGCGGGTGCTGGGAGATCCAGTCGTCCAGGACGAGCACACCCGTCCCGTAGTGGGTGGCCTCGGTCTGCGCGATGCAGGTCGTCGCGGGGCACTTCGGGGTCGGCGTGCCCAGGCCCACCGTCCCCGGGTTCAGCAGTTCCCGGTAGGAGGACGGGGAGAGCAGTTCGCCCGAGCCGATGCCGGCGGCGGAGCGGGCCAGGTCGCAGATGTCGGTGGTCTCCACCGCGCCGGGGGCGGTGGTCCACGAGGGGTTCCAGAAGGTGGACTCCTCGTACGTGCCGCGTTCGGAGGTGAAGGCGTGCAGGACGGGCGTCGGGATGTCGGGCGTGTAGCTGTCGCGGGTCTCGTGCAGTCCGAGCGGGCCGGTGACCTCCTGGTGGAGCAGGTGGTCGAGCCGGGTCCCGGTGATCTTCTCCAGGGCCGCGCCGAGCAGGACGAAGTTGGCGTGCGAGTAGTTCCAGTTGGTTCCCGGCTCGTACCAGAGGTCCCGGGCGGTGGAGATGCCCACCAGTTCCTCGGGCGTCCACTGGCGGAACGGGTCCGCGTAGACGGACTCGCTGAAGCCGGGGCTGGTGACGTAGTCGGCGAGCCCGGTGGTGGAGGCGGCGAGCATGCGCAGGGTGATCCGCCGGCCGAGGTCGTGCGGCAGGTCGGGCAGCCAGCGGCCGACCGGGTCGTCGAGGCCTGCCCGGCCCTGGTCGACCAGCCTCAGGAGCGCCGTACCGAGGTAGCTGATCGCGATGTTGCCGTTGCGGAAGTGCATCGCGGGCTCGGCCGGGACCGCGGTCACCGACTCGCCGAGCGCGCTCGTGACGAGTTCGCGGCCGTCGACGGTGACGCGCAGGATCACGGACTTGAGGTCCAGTTCCGTCCTGGCCCGCTCGGCGATCCGCAGCACGTCGAGCGCCGGGCCGTCCGCGGGTGGTGGGGAGCTGACGCAGGGTCCGCGGCGGTCGGCGTCCGGTGTCGCGCCCCCGGCGGTGGTGACCGGGGCGCCGAGGGCGATGAGCGCGGTGGCTGCGGCGAGGCACAGCAGGGAGGTGCGGCGGGAGGGTCTCATTCCCGCAGTATCGGCACGGGAGCCCGCGCGACCCGCCGCAGCGGCGGCCGACCCGCGCGGGCGTCACCCGTCGGGCCCGCCGGGCCCCGGCCCGGGGTTGCCGCGGCGGGACCGGTGCGGACCGGGGGATCAGTTCAGCGTGGCGGTGAGGACGGAGTCGTCCCGGCTGAGGTGGTCGATCGTGAGCTCTCCGGAGGCGCCGTCGTAGGCGCCGGTCCCGCCGGTGACCGCGAAGGTGTGGGACCACGGCTGGTAGCCCACCACCACTTCGGTCACCACCGGCAGCGGTCGCTCGAAGGCCCCGGCGCCGGTGAGCATGCCGTCGGTGAGGCGCAGCACCACGGTGGCCAGGACCAGCGAGGTGTCCGGCCCGACGGTGATGGGCAGGCTGTGCGCGCTCTCGGTGCCGACGGGACGGTCGGCGCTGTCCCGGAGTTCGTAGTGGACGAAGTACGGCGCGCCGGCGGTCAGGACACCGGGGATGTCGGCCGAAGCCCTCCTGCCCCTCAGGTTCAGGGTCGAGGCTCGCCGGGCCGCGCGGGCGGTCCCGGTCATGCCGAGGGTCGCGCCCGTGCCGACCGCTGTCGCGGATGCCAGGCGCAGGGCGTTCCTGCGGTCGATGTTCGTCATCTCGGTCCCGATCGTCTGGTGCGGTGGCGCGCGGGCGGACGAGCGGTGCGCCCGCGCGTCGGTGGACAGGCGGCTGCCTTCCCCGTACCGAGGGCGCCTACCCCGGTCGGCCCGGGATCCCCCCCCCGAACGGAGCACCGGGGGCGCCAGGGCGTCACCCATGGTGCGGTCCTCGGACGTTCCCCGGCCCTCGCGGCCGGTGACCTCGGCCGTCGGCCCCGGCTTCACCCGACGAGCAGGCGGGTCTCGGCGGCCGGCAGGCCCTTGACCCACCAGTGGTCGTAGCGCCGGTAGACCAGGGGGTCACGGTCGGCGAGGAACGCGAGAAGTGCGCGGGCCTCCTCGGCCAGGGCCGCCCAGACCTCCTCCGGCAGGGGACGGAAGGCCGCGGCCTCGATCCCGCCGTCGACGGTCCGCCAGACGCCGGCGACGAAGCCGTCCACCAGCAGGGTGGGCAGCACGTCCCCGTTCACGCGGATCACCGCCTTGCGGTGGGCGGGCGGCAGGACGCGGCCGCGGTCGGCGTAGACCAGCAGCGTGCTGTCCCACATCGGCAGGAACCTGGGCGGTGCGGGGGTGTCCGCGGCCGGCCGGGGCGCGCCGGGGAGGTCGTACAGCACCGTGCCGTCGGGGCCCTCCAGTCGTTCGAGTTCGTCGGCGAGTGCCTGGACCGCGGCTCCGGCGCGGGCCCGCCGGATCAGGGCGAACTGGGCGATGTCCGCCACCGAGGCCGGGCCGAAGCCCTCCAGGTAGCGGCGGATCAGGGGCTTCGTGCTCTCGGCCACGGTCTCCGGGTCCGTCAGTACCGGCCGGGTGCCCGCGGCGACGAACGACTGCCGGGTGCCGAACGACCAGGGGCCTCCGACGGGCGCGTGCCACAGCGGCGCGTACTGGCGCAGCAGCCGCCCGGCGGCCGGTTCCACCGGCGCGCCCCGCCGCTCGCCGATCCAGCCCTGCACCTCGGCGCCGGTGCGCGGCCGGGCGGCGAAGTCCAGCAGTGCGGGCAACAGGGCGTCGGCGTCGGTGGCGGTCAGCCCCGACGCCGTGAAACGCCGGTCGCCCAGCCTGGAGGCGCGCAGCGTCGGCTCCATGGCCTGGCGGAAGGTCCGGTAGTCCTCGGTGTGGACCAGGTGCAGCGTGATCCGCATCAGGGTCGACCTGACCACCTGGAGGTCGGCCACGGCGGTGTCGAGACCGACCGGGTCGAACCCGGCGAGCCGGGTCCACAGCGCGAGGTAGGGCGAGGCGGGCTCCTGCGCCTGGAGCGCGACCACCCGTCGCACCGCGGCGGCGGCGTCGAGCGGCTCCCGGGCGAGCAGCAACTGCCGGGCCAGCGTGGAGCGGTTGAGGGCGCGCGCGGTGATCACCATGCCCGCATTCTGTCGCTCCGGTCCTCCTCCCGGACACCTGTTTCGGAAGCGTCGGCGGGACGGCGATCCCGCTGTCCGCGACGATCCCCGCCCCGCGCGCGGGGAACCCGGGGGCCGGAGGAGCCCGTGACGCCGCGGAGCCTTCGCCGCGCCGCGGCACCCGTGGCCCGGCGGCGCCCTCAGTGGCAGATCTGCTGTCGCTGCTGCGCCAGGACGGTGGTGACCAGGTCGCCGAGGGCGAGGCGGGTGGGCGTCTGGTCCTCGGCGGGCCCGGGCCAGATGGTGGGGTCCGTGGTGACGGTGGCGACGGCGGCGAGGGCCTGGGTGTCGGGGCAGAAGTCGGTGAGGGTGGCGGCGCCGGGGCCGCTGGTGACGCCCTGGCCGACCTGGCTGCGGGCGGAGGCGCTGATGCCGGTGCCGGTCGGGCGGTCCGGGTCCACCGCGAACAGCAGGACACGGACGACCTCGTGGCCGTCCACGGAGATGACGCAGCTGAGCTTGCCGTGCCCGCCGAGCGAGTCGTCGGAGAGCGTGCGGGACTCGACGCCGGGGCGGTCCTTCGGAAGGACGAAGCCGAGCGGGGTGTCGTCCGCCCGGGGGAGTCCGCAGAGGGTCTGCTCCAGGTCGGCGTCCCAGAGGCCGGCGGCGAACGTGGCGCCGGCGGCGGCGGCCGCGACGACCACGGCCGCGGGCGCGAGCAGCCACCGGCGGGAGCGCCGCGGCCGGGCCCTCGGTGCGGCGGGGACGATTGACGGTTCGTCGAGCGGGACGTGCGTGGTCATCTGTGCGGTTTCCCCCGGAGCGTTCGTACGGTCGGCGGGAAGCCTAGCGCTCCGGGCGGGTGCCGCCCCGGCCGGGCCCGCGACGGCGCCGGAATCCGCGCGCGGCACCCGCGCCCGCACCTCGGACGACGGAGGGCTCATGCCGGTCGAACCGGCATGAGCCCTCGTCAGTCGCTGTGTCGTCGGTCGGTCCGCCGTGCAGGCGCGGTCCCTAGTGGCGGCGGCGCCGGGTGAACAGGGCGGCCAGGCCGATCAGGACGAGGCCGAGGGCGGCGAAGGCGAGCAGCGGCAGAGGCCCGGCTCCGGTGCCCGGGAGCTGGCCACCGGGGTGGGCGCCGTCCGAGTGGGAGGGCCGGGGGCTGTGCGGCCAGGTCGGGGACGCGGAACCCGTCGGGTGGGGCGACGCGGTCGGGGAGGCCGTCGGGCTGGGCGAGGCCGTCGGCGAGGGGGAGGGCGAGGGGACGGTCACCGTGACGTCGGCGCGGCAGCGGGCATCGCCCTCGCCGGGCCGGCAGTTGTTGCGGTAGCTGTCCGAGACGACGGTGTTGGTCAGTGAGGTGGCGGCGGTGAGCGAGGAGTGGACGGTCACCGAGTAGCTGACGGTGGCACTCGCGCCGACCGGCAGGTCCCCGGTCCAGTGCAGAGCGGTGCCGGCGACGGTGACGGAGCCGAGGTCGCTCGCGGCGTCGTTGTTGTAGTCGGCGTACCGGAGCACGTCGGTCAGGTCGTCGTCGAGGGTGACGCCGGTGGCGGGGACGCGACCGGTGTTGGTGACCTTGATCCGGTAGCCGACGGTGTGCCCCGGGGTGGTGGACGTCGGGTCGGCGGTCTTCTCGATCCGGTAGACGGGGGTGTCGACCACGGTGTTGCGCACGGTGTTGCTGGTGCGGGTCTGGGCGCGGTCGGTCTGGACGCCCCGGAAGTCGAGGGTCGCGGTGTCGTCCAGGACGGTGCCGGCGGTGGCCGTCGGATCGACGGTGACCCGGAAGGAGACGGTGCTCGTGGCGCCCGGGGCGAGGTCGGTGACCTGACAGGTGACGGTCTGTCCACTGGCGGCGCAGGCGGGGTTGGAGCCGGCGGTGAAGGTGGTGCCGGCGGGCAGCCGGTCCGTGACGGTGATGCCGGTGGCGGTGTCCAGGCCCTCGGTGGTGCCGTCGGGGTGGCGGTTGGCGACGGTGAACGCGTAGGTGACGGTGTCGCCGGGGGAGACGTTGCCGGGCGGGTTGTTGTCGGTGGTGCCGGCGGGGGTGTTGGCCTTGGTGATCTGCAGGTCCGGTTCGAGGGCGTCGACGGCCAGCCAGACCGCCTGCGGGTGCAGCGCGTCGCCCGAGCCGTTGATCCGGAGTACGGCCTGGGTGCTGCCGGCCGGGATCTTGCCGGTGACGTCGATCATCCGGGCGTCGTAGCCGTAGTTGTTGACCGGCGCCGGGTCGCGGGTCGTGATGTTGGTGCCGCTGCCGTCGGCGGCGACCCGGTCGATCCGGCTGGTGAAGGCGTTCTCGGTGGAGATGCCGGTGGGGCCGGGCATCGGCACCAGCGTGAGGTTGTCGGTGGCGGAGCCGACCAGCAGCTGGTCACCCGAGATCGGCACATCGCCGTCGCCGACGGTCACGCCCATGGTGGCCGGGGCGGGGGTGGCCGCGGTCCGGATGCCGCTGAGGGTGAGCGTCGCCAGGTTGTCGGGGGAGCGCAGCAGCTGGAAGCCGTCCCAGACCTGGAGGTAGCGCAGCGGTTCGGCCTGGTCCTGGTAGGCCACCACCAGGGACCAGCCGCCCCAGCAGCCCACGTTGTTCCCGCCGAAGTTCTGCGCCGAGGAGCGTCCGGCGCAGGCCTGGATGTCCGCGACGGTGTAGCTGCCCGCTCCGGCGGCCTTCACCTGGGCGGTCACGTCCTTCACGCCCGCCCCGGCCAGCAGCGGCTCCGGCGGGGTGCCGCCGACCTGCTGGTCGAACCAGTCGTAGGTGTCGGCGGTGAGCTGCTGGTAGGAGGAGGCACCCGGGACCTTCCAGGACACCAGGTTGCCGGTGTTGATGTCCCCCGAGGTGCCGCCCGCGGTGCTGGTGTTGGTCGGGTTGAACTGCCAGTAGAGGCGCGCCGAGAGCACCTGGGCCCCGGCCGGGATCACCAACTGCGCGGAGGACGCGTTGTTACCGGGTGCGGCCGGGTCCGTCTTCACGTACATGGTGCGGCCGTTGTTGGTGCCCTCGGTGTCCGAGCAGACGGAGCCGTCGCTGGGGTCACACGTCAGCACCGAGTTCGACGCCATCGTCAGGTTGCCGTGCGCCAGCAGGTCGACGACGGGTGCCGGGCCGATCGGCCGCTGGGTGCCGGCGCCGCGGACCGCCGCCTGGCGCTGGGACAGGTCCGGTGCCGCGAGCGCCTGGTGCGCGGCGACCGGCGCCACCACCGAGGCGGCCAGCGGGACGGCCACGCACAGCGCGCGCCACAGTCTCAGGTGCGGGGATCGGCGATGGAGCACGGGGGGCCTCATAACGGGTGTAATGGGTGTAACGGGAGAAAAGGGACCTGGCGGAGTCCAGCGTCACCCGTCACCCGCGCCGTTTCGTGGTGGACACGCGGGAGTGATCAACTGTTCTCCGCGTTCGCTCCGGGAGGATCGGCCCGGAGGTGGCGGCGACGGCCGCCCGCGGACCCGGCACGGCCCGCCCTCCGCGCCGCTCGGGCAACGGACCGCCGAAGGGGTGAATCCGGCGACGGTCGCGTCCTGCGCGACCCCTCACCCGCGACGGTGGCAGCGGCCGCCCCGGCCGGCCCACTCGTGCGTGTCGTGCTCGGTGAGTGTCACCGGCCGCCCGGGCGACGGCGGTGACCGCGAAGGCCACCTGCCGGTGAACGCGCCGCTGCCGGAGGCGCGGTCGACGTGCCCGAGGTATGTCGCGACGGGTGTCGAACCGCCGGCCGGTCGTCCCGTCCGGGTGAGCCTGGTCGACCGCCGGCTTCGCGTCATGTCCCGCCCCCGCCCCTGTTGTTCGACCCTCGGGCGGGTAGCTTGGTGCCGTGACGGTTCGGGGCGGGGCGGGCGGACGGGGGACAGTCGGGTGGTGGGCGGTGCTGGCGGCGTTGTGTGTGTGCGCGGCCGGTGTCGCCCTCGTCCTCGGGCTGTCGCTGGTCGCGCCGCAGGGGGCGCTGGAACAGGTGACGGTGTCAGCGTGTGAGACCAGACACGCCGGCCGCGACGACTACGTACAGTGCGACGGCCTCCTCGCCGACGGCACCCACGTCTCGCTGCGCCACGACGGTCACCCCGGTGAGCACGTCGATGCGGCGAAGACGCCTTGGGGCTCCTACATCGTCCCCGGGAGGGGCTTCGTCCCTTGGGCCGCCGCCCTGGCTGCTCCGGCGGGGCTGCTCCTGGCTGCGGTCGCGTGCGTGATCGCCCTGCGGAGAGCGGGTCGCCGGACGCGATACCGGGCAACGGTCAACCTTCGTTGAGCCGGCCGGCGCCCGGTGCGACGCGTTGCCCCGAGCGTCCGGGTCACGTCGTCCCGACGCAGGTCACCCCCATGTCGTCCGACAGCCCCGGCCGGACGGGGTACCGGTCTCCTCGTCGACCTCCGGCGCGCCGACTTCGGGGCCGGACACGAGCCGGGTCGACGATGCCCCGGCCGTCGTCCTGCCCGATCTGCGCCGCCGCGGCCGCCTCCGGCCCGTGGTGCGGTCGGCCGGTCGCCGGGCCGGCCGTCGTCACAGCGGGAGGAGGAGGTCCTGGTGCGCCCCGTCGAGGACGAAGCCGTTGTCCAGCCGGACCCGGACGGTCACCTGCTCGCCCCGTTCCAGGTACGCGGCCCAGTGCGGTTCCAGTGCGGCGACCTCCGCCTCCAGCCGGGTCCGGCTCGCCTCCGGCATGGTGTGCCCGAAGTCCTCGAACAGCGCCTTGAGCCGCTGGTACTCGCCGGCTTCGTGGCTCTGCGGGACTTCCCCGTCCACCCGCTCGACGGTGCCCTCGATCCCGGCTCCCAGGGAGAGGAAGCCGATGACGGCCCCGGCCTCCCCGGCGACCGCGTCAGCGATCCCGAGGTCCTCGGCCAACCTGACGCGCCGTCCTTCCTCCAAGGTCATTCGCCCACTGCCTCTCCGTCACTCGCTGCCGCCGACGCCGCCGGTCCGCGGCGTGGACCATTATCCCCGGGCCCGTGACGCCGCCGGACTCTCGCCGGCCCGGGCCCGTCGTCCTCGCCCTGCCGCGCGTGGCCGGGCGGGCCGTGCGAGCGGTATGCCGGCGGGCTGTCGGCCGGTGAGGGTGGGACGTCGACGGCTGTCGGCCCGGTGACGGCCGGGTCACCGTGACGCGAGGGCCTCGCGCGACCCGCCCCGGGGCCGGGGGAGTCCGGCCCGCGCGCCGGGTGGTGGCGCCCGCCGCCTACGCCCGGTGGTACTGCACCGGGCCGGCGACCTCGCCACCGAGGGCGGTGGCGGCGTGGCGGGCCCAGTACGGGTCGCGCAGCAGCTCGCGGCCGACCAGGACGGCGTCGGCCCGGCCGTCGGTGAGGATCCGCTGGGCCTGGGCGGGGTCGGTGATCAGGCCGACGGCGGCCACGGGCATCCCGGTCGCGTCGCGCACCGCCTCCGCGAACGGGACCTGGAAGCCCGGGCCGGCCTCGATCCGGGCGTCCGGCACGAGGCCGCCGGTGGAGACGTCGAGCAGGTCCACGCCGTGGGCGTGCAGTTCCTTGGCGAGCCGGACGGTGTCCTGCGAGGTCCAGCCCTCGCGCTCGTCCTCGGGGTTCTCGGTGAGCCAGTCGGTGGCGGAGACCCGGAAGAAGATCGGCAGCTCCTCGGGCCACACCGCGCGGACGGCGTCGACGACCTCCAGTGCGAGCCGGATCCGGCCCTCGAAGGAGCCGCCGTACCCGTCGGTGCGGCGGTTGGTGTGGGGGGAGAGGAACTCGTGGATCAGGTAGCCGTGGGCGCCGTGGATCTCGACCACCTCGAAGCCGGCGTCGAGCGCGCGCCGGGCGGCGTCCGCGAACTGCCGGACGATCTCGCCGATCTGCTCCGTGCCGAGCTCCTCCGGGGCGACCCGGTCCGCGTCGAAGGGGAGGGCACTGGGGGCGACGGGCCGCCAGCCGTGGGTCTCCTCCGGGGCGAGCGGGCGGCCGCGGTCCACCCAGGTGCGCTCGGTGGACGCCTTGCGGCCGGCGTGGGCGAGCTGGATGGCCGGGACGGTGCCGTGCGCGGTGAGGAAGGCGGTGATCCGGCGGAAGGCCTCGGTCTGGGTGTCGTTCCACAGGCCGAGGTCGTAGGGCGAGATCCGGCCCTCGGGGCTGACGGCGGTCGCCTCGGCGATGATCAGCCCGGTGCCGCCGGCGGCGCGTGCCGCCAGGTGGGAGAAGTGCCAGTCGGTCGGGACGCCCGCCTCCGCGCCGTCCGGTGCGGCGCTGTACTGGCACATCGGCGGCATCCAGACCCGGTTGGGCACGGTGAGCGACCGCAGGGTGAAGGGAGTGAAGAGGGTGGTGCTCATGGCGGACTCCTGGTCGGGTCGGCGGGCGGAGAGGAGGCGGACCGCAGGTGATTGCAGAAGCAATCTATGCCGAAACAATAGTTGCGTGCGCGGCATAATGGCAAGCGTCGGCGACGTCGCCGACGTCGCCCTCGCTCTGCGGTCCGCCGCACGGTCCGGCCCGCCCCGTCGCCCCGTACCGGTCTCGATGGTGGCGGTGGTCAGGACGCTTCGGTGGTCAGGACAGCGGTGCCCGCAGGAGCGGTGCCCGGCCGGCCGGTGCGCGCCGGGGCGGCTGCGCCGAGGCCTGCGGTCGGGCCGGGTTCGGGAGGCCCGGGGTGGGCAACATGTCCCAGACCCTAGGAAGCGGGCGGAGGGCCGTCATCCCCCTCCGGGGGTGCGCCGGGGCGCGGTGCCTCCTCCGTGAGAGGTACAGACCATCAGATCTCCTAGGGGGCAGGGCAGTTGTGGCCCCGGGTGCGGCGGGGGCGTCCCTCAGGGGCCGACCTGGCCCGACCCGGCCCGGCCGGTCCGACGGGGCCCGGTCGGCCCCGCGGCGACGGCGGACCGCACGGATGGGAAGGTGGAAGGGCCCACGTGTGATCAACGGAGGAGACCGTTCGACATGGCCGTCATCCATCAGACCGCCCTGAAGCCGTCCAAGCTGGAGCTGCTCACCGCCTGGCTCCCCACCCGCCCGTGGTATGGCGGTGGCCCGGGCGGACCGGAGCTGGTCAAGTCCGGCGGCTTCCGGCTCGACGACCCGCGGGGCGAGGTGGGGATCGAGTTCATGGTGGTGACCGACACCTCGGGTCCGGACCCGATCGCCTACCTGGTGCCGCTCAGCTATCGCGGCGCTCCGCTCGACGGGGCCGAGCACGCGCTCGTCGGCACCATGGAGCACGGCGTGCTGGGGCGGCGTTGGGCCTACGACGGCTACCAGGACCCGGTAGTGGTCGCCCAGTTGCTGGCCCTGATCGAGGGCCGGGTCGGGGCCCAGGACCAGAACGCCAGCGACACCCCCGATCCGGACGTCACCGCTTCCCGCACCGGGGAAGGCTCGATCCCCGGGGATTCCCCGGTGACCGCCACCGACGACCAGGAGGGCACCGCGCTGGCTCTCCCGCGGAGCGCCGTCCTCCGCCTGCGGCGGGCCCTGCGGGCCGCCGAGGGTGGCGCGCCGCTTCCGCCGCAGGGGGCGACCGGTCACCTGGCCGGGGTCTGGCGCACGCCGGATGGCGGCCGGGTCCGGGGGCTGTTCGCCGTCCTGCGACCGGGCGCCGGGGCCTGACGCGGGGCGGGGCCGGTGGGACGGGGTGCGGGACGGGGTCCGGGCCGGCCGTTGCCCCGCCCGCCGGCTCCCGGAGCCGGTGCGACCGGTGGGGCAGTGGACACCCACGCTTGTCGGATACATGACCGTCACGCGAAATTCACGGGCCGGGGTCTACTCGCATAGAGAGCGGCGGGTCATTCTGGTGTCGCGCCGCTTCCCGCACGGTTCCGCACCCTCGTCGCACCACCGATCTCCGCGTCAGCGGGGCCCGTCCGGACCGGAACCCGTCTGTCTTCCCGTCACCGTCCCCGGTCCGAGGGACCCCTGACGCGGCCCCGAGCACGGCGAGTCCGGTCGCGACGAGGCGGGGGCGCGCCCAGCCCGAGGTCCACCACCCTCACCGGGAGAGCCGATGAAGCTCCGCACCGTACCCACCGTCCTCGCCCTGGCCATGGCCGGGCTCGCCCTGGCCGCGCCCACGGCCGGCGCCAGTGGTACCAAGGTCTCGCAGGCGACGGCCGCCGCCCAGTTCAGGAACGCGGGCATCACCTGGAGTTCCAGCGGCGGCTGCACCACCCGGTCCAACGCGACCTGCACCTCGTTCGAGCAGATCAACTCCGGCACGGTGAGCACGATCATCACCCTCAAGCAGTCCAGCGGCTGTGCCATCAACATCACGGGCGGCACCGAGGTGGGCCACGCCTCCGGGACGTACAGCCACTACAACGGCTACAAGGTCGACATCTCCCGCAACTCCTGCATCGACGGCTACATCCAGAACAGCTTCACCTACATCGGCTACCGGGGCGACGGCTACCCGCAGTGGAAGGCCGCCTCGGGCAACCTGTACTGCAACGAGGGCAGTCACTGGGACATCCTGGCCTACTGACACCGGCCTCCGGGGGCGGGTCTCGGCCCGCCCCCGGAGTGGACGTCGCGGCGCGGGACCGGTCCGCACAGCCGCTCGGCGGCGTCAGACGCTCGGCGGCCCGGTGCGGTCGGCCTGCGACTTCGACACCGCGGCCGGGTCCTCGGTCGCGGTGAGCCGGTAGTCGACGCCGGTCGAGAAGGTGCCGGAGCCGCCGCGCAGCACGATCTCGTGCCGCCCGGGGGTGAGCCCGTCCAGCCGTACCCAGAGGCCGCAGGCCCAGGAGTCGTTGAAGTCCCGGTGGCCGCGGACCGGGCTGTTCGGCACCCCCTCGGCCCGGATCTGGGTGGCGCCCAACTCCTCCACGCGCAGGGCGGTCCCGTCGAGCACGGCGCTGCCCCGGGCGTCGTTCATGAACGCCAGGCAGTCGGAGCTCTCGCCGTACGTGTTGACCAACGGGAAGAGGATCGGGATGCCGGCGGGCACCGCGCACGTTCGGGTGACGGTCCCGCCGAACGTTCCGGCCAGCATCCAGATGCCCTCGGGCTGGCCTTCGGCGCAGTCGCGGCCGTCCGGGTCGACGACGGGGTTGCGCTCCGTGGGGGTGGATCCTGCCCAGTTCCACCACTGGTGCTGGAGCTCGGCCGAGGTGAGGGCCCGGATGTCGACCGGGGTGGGCTTCGGGGACGGTCCGTCGGGCGTCGGGGTGTCGTCGGCGGCGTGGGCCCGGGCGGCCGGTCCGGTGGCCGGAGCCGGGTCCGCCGCTCCGGAACAGCCGCTGAGCAGGACGAGTGCCGTGAGCGGCAGCAAGGAAGTTCGAACGAAACGCATGATCGTCAGCCTATGCCGGGCGGCTCCGCCGCCGCTGACGATTTCCGACCGGCCCGAGGGGACCGGGAGTTGGTGACCGTGACCGTGACCGTGGTGGTGAGGCGGAACAGCCTCTCCTCGCAGGTCCGTTGCCGGTGGCGCCCTGGACGGAGCGGCCGTCTATCGCTCGTTGACGGCCTGTCTACCCACGCTGCCTAGCGTCCTTCCTCGTACCGGCCCGATCCCGGGCCGTCGCCGAAAGGGAGAACTCTCGTGCTGCGCAAGACCCGCGCTCTGCTGACCGGTTCGGTCGCCGTCCTGGCCCTCAGCCTCGTCACGCCCACCCTCACCGCCCACGCCGCCGGGGACCAGAGCGGCATCGACGCCTGTGCCCGCGAGGCCCAGTGGGCGGGCTTCGCGAAGGACAAGTCCGGCGAGGGCCGCAACGACGACGCGATCTACGCCGTGGCGATCGCCATGGCCGAGTCCGGCTGCAACCGGCTGGCCGTCCACACCAACCTCCCCACCGACCCCGACCCGGGCACCAAGGACCTCGGTGCCTGGCAGATCAACGAGCGCTGGTACCCGGAGGTCCACGGCCACGACGCCGGGATCGTCACCGCCGAGAACTGGCAGGACATGGGCTGGTCGGCGCGCAAGGCCTTCAAGATCGACAACGACGGCACCGGCCGCGGCTGGGCCTCGTGGGCGGCCTGGCACCTGGGCACCTACCAGCAGTACCTCGGCCAGGCACGCGAGGCGGTCTACCGCGTCTGGCAGTGACGCCCCGCTCCGCGTGGCCACCACGGGCCCCCGCCCGGCGGTTCGGTCGGCGGCCACTCCCCGGCCGGCCGGCGGGTGCGGGGCCGGGGTCGAAGGCGGGGTCGGGAGGAGACCGGTTCGACCGGCAGACCGTCATGCGGACCGGTCCTCGACGACGAACCCCCCGCCGGTACCCTTCCCCCCACCGGGGACCGGCCCGCCACGGGTGGGCCGGTCCTCTCTGCTCATCCCCGAGAGGACGCCCATGTTCAAGGTCAACGAATACTTCGACGGCACGGTCACGTCGATCGCCTTCACCGCGGCGGACGGACCGGCGACCGTCGGTGTCATGGCGCCCGGCGAGTACGAGTTCGGCACCGCGAAGCGGGAGATCATGCACGTGGTCTCCGGCGCCCTGACCGTCCGGCTGCCCGGCTCCGAGCAGTGGGAGACCTTCAAGGCCGGCGAGCGGTTCGACGTGCCGGCGGACAGCCGGTTCCAGGTCAAGGCCGACGTCGACACCGCCTACCTCTGTGAGTACCGCGACTGACCCCGGCCGTCAGTACCGCGACTGACCCCGGCCGTAGTTACCGCGACCGATCCCGGCCGCGCGGGCGGCCGGGACGGCTCGGCCCACCGGGGCGCCGGTCGCGGGGCCGTACCCGCCGTGACGGCGTCAGGCCGGGGTGGCGCCGGTGCCGGTGACCATCGGGAGGGTGCGGCCGTCCGGTGTGGTGAGGGCCACCAGCCAGTGCTCGGGCGGCGGTTGGCCGGGCAGGGCGTCGAGGCGCAGTTCGGGCCCGGCGCCGGTGGTGGACGGCGTGGGACCGGCCGGGCCCGCCGGTCCGGCCGAGGTGGTGGTCGCGGACAGCGTCCAGGGCGCCGCGGCCGGGTGCGTGACCGGCACGGTGACGGCGAGGGCGGCGGTGCCGTCGCCGTGGGCGGTGTAGACGGGCACGACGGTCGGCAGCGGTAGGGGCGCGGCGACCCCGCGCGCCTCGGAGAGCGGGCTCCACCCACCGGGCCGGGCCTCCGTGGCGGGCGCCCCGAAGGTCTGGTAGAACACGCCGGCGAGCGGTTCGGTGTCCAGCGGGAACGTGGGCTCGGCGGGCCAGGCCGCCTCGCACGCGTAGCGCAGCGGCGCCCAGGCCGGGGTGCCGGGCGGAAGGGTGTCGGGGAGCTCGCCGGTCCACCGCCAGCCGTCGGCCGGGTTCTCGGGCGGCTCCGGGCGCATGTCGACGGTGCCGAGCACCGGCCAGGCGGTGGGCGGGCCACCGGCCGCGGACCGTCGCACCCGGACGAGCGGCGGGGCCTCGCGGTCCGGACCGAGCCGTCGGGTGATCGGCGGCGCGATGCCCCCGGTGGCCGACCGGTCACCGGGGAAGGCCACCGACACCCTGAGCCGTACGGTGCGGCCGTCCGGGTCGAGGGCGGCGGTGAGCAGCGGGGCGGGGGGCGTGTCGGTCAGCGGGACGGCGACGACGCAGCAGCCCCGCCGGTCCCGGGGAGCCTCCAGCCCGCTCGCGCTCACCGGCGCGAGTTGCAGGGCCCGCAAGGACTCCAGCCGCCCGGGGAGCGGGCAGCGGACGCGCAGCCGTCCGTCGGCGTCGGTCACCGTCGCCTCGGTGACCCGGGCCATCGGGGTGTGTCCGGCGGCGGTCTCCTCGCGGAGCGTCCCGGCGCGCTGCCAGCGGGGTTGTCCGGCGGCCCCGGCGGTGCTCGGGGGCGGCTCCTCGCCCGCGTACACCCGCCAGGTGGTGCCGGCCGGGACGCCGTCCGGCCGGGGCGTCCAGAGGTCCAGCTCGGCGAAGCCGTCCGGCCTGCGGTCGCCGCTGAACAGGATCACCTCGCCGCGCAGGGGGCTGGTCCAGGGCCGCGGGTCGTGGACGGTGAGGCCGGCGGAGCCGGAGCCTCGGGTGTCGTCCTGGTAGGTGGCGGTGACGGTGCAGGAGAGCGCCACGCTGGTACCGGGGGTGGTCGGCGGTGCGGCGGCCTCGGCCGTCCACAGCCCGTCGGCCTGCTCCTTCAAGGCCAACGGGCCCGCTGTGCCGGTGAGTTCGGGTTCGAGCGAGCGGAGCGGGGCGCCGCCCGCCAGGGGGGCGTTCAGGGTCGCCCGGACGGTGACGGTGCCCGGGACGGCGGGGGCGTCGCCGGTGGCGGCAGGGAACGCCTGGACGTAGTCGAGCGCGACGGCGGGCACGGCCGGGTCGGGCCGGGCGGGCTGCTGGACGTCGCCCGAGCTGCCGAAGTCCGACCACCGGCCCCACGGGTCGCCGGTGGCGACCAGCCAACGCGCGCTGCCCGCCGGGCAGTCGGTGTCGGTGACGAGGACGGCCCCGGTGCCCGGCCCGGCGGACGCCGCGATGATCGGCTGCCGATGGGGCCCGGTGTCGTCGATCACCGGGTTGAGCCAGCCGCCGGGCTCGCGCTTCACGGCGAGCGGGCCGGCCATGGTGTTTCGCACGGAGAGGGAGACCGTCCAGGTGTCGCCGGGCTCGCCGGTCACCTCGTGGGCCGGGTTCCACCGGGTGAGGTCGGGCAGGGCGTCGACCTGCGGCGGGTCGGGCGGGTCGGGGGGCGGTGTCGCGACGGCGAGGGTCCAGAGGCTGACCAGCCGTTGCCCGGCGGCTTCCAACTCCTTGGCCCGGTCGAGCAGGCGCTTCTCCGTGTGGGCCTGGTACAGGGCCTGGGTGACCGCCTGCTCCATCGGATCCGCCGCGTCCGGCAGCAGTGTCAGCAGCAGGGCGTTGCGCTCCGTCGGCTCGATCGCGAACAGCGCGGCGACGGCGAAGCAGCCGACCAGCTCCGGGCCGACGAGTGGCGCCGGGTCGGCGTCCAGGGTGGTGGCGAAGCCCCACCAGCGGGCCGTGGCCGGGTCGGTGGAGGCCGCCCAGAGGGCGAGCGAGAGGTCGGCGTCGATCGCGACCTCCTTCTGGCCGGCGCCCGCACCGGGCAGCGACAGCGGGGTGAGAGGGGCGAGCGAGGGCGGTGACGCGTGGGCGTCCCGCGCCCAGAGCCGGCCGATGTCGGTCTCCAGGTGGTGGGCGGCTGCGGCGGCGCGTGCCACCGGGTCCTCCGGTGCCGGGTCGTACGGCGGCACGGTGCTGTCGGCGACCCCGCGGCGCACCCGGGGGTCGCGGTCGGCCGAGTAGTAGGACCCGCGATCGGCTCCGCACCACCAGACACCCTCCGGCAGCTCGGCGCCGATCGCGTCGATCGGCGGGTCGGCCAGCCAGCCGGGCGGTGTGACCACCGCGCCGTCGAGCCGCGGCCCGGACCGGTAGGACGCGAGACGGAGGTCGGTGGGCGGCCCCTGGTAGCGCAGCCCCGGCAGCGGCACCCGGGCCACGAACGGGCGCCGCGGCGTCGGGGAGCGCCCGGTGCAGCTGGGCCCCGGACGTCCGGCGGCGTCCACGACGGTGAGGGTGCGGTCGGGGCCGCCCCACGCGCCGACCAGCAGAGCCTGCGCACCCGTGCCGGTGAAGCACCGGGAGCCGTCGGGCAGTTCCACGGGCAAGGGGTCGTTGGACAGCGTGGCGCTCCCGGCCCGCCAGACGGTGAACGGGCAGACCGGGAAGCCGATCAGCGGGGAGGGGAACACCCGCAGGTGCACGCCGGGCGGCAGCCCCGCGCCGATCGCCTCGTCCTGCGGAACGGTCACGCACTCCGCGGTGAGCAGCGCGGGGCTGACCCAGGCCGGTTCCGTGGTCATGGCCACACCTCCAGGGCGAGCGTCGGCACCGTGGCGGGCGCGGGCAGGGTGAGGGTCGCGGAGGTGCTGCTCCAGTCGGCCTTCTCCGGTGCGCGTTCCTGCCAGGTGAGGGTGAGCGGCCCGGCCGGGACAGGGCCGGGCGGCACGCACAGCGCCGTCGTGCCGGCGCGGTCCGTCCGGGTGACGAACCCGGTGAGGGCGAGGTCCTTCAGCCGGCCGGCGCGCACCAGGGGTTCGACGGCCTCCAGCAGCACCCCGCCGACGGCGTGCCCGCCCGCGTCGTCGGGCACCCACAGCACGGTGGTGCGGGCCCAGGTGTCCAGCGGGCCCGGGTCGGCGCCGGCCCGGTCGAGGGCCGCGCGCAGGGCGCCGTCGCTGTCCTCGCCCGGGTCGGTGGGGGCGGAGCGGACGAGGAGGTGCCGCACGGCGTCCACCGGGCCGCCGAAGCCGAGGTCCTCGAACATGACGGATGCGCGGGCCCAGTGGCTGGTCCGGAAGGAGACGTGCGGCAGGGGGGTCCGCACCCGGTCGGGCTGGGTGGTGTCCGAGCGGAGTTCGGCCACGGCGGCCAGGTCGTAGGAGGCGTCGCCGACCAGGAGCGGCTTCACCGCCAGGTCGGCGGCGGTGACGGGCCAGGTACAGGCCTGCTGTGCGGTGTCGAGCACGCCGTACCGGTCGACCGCGTCCATCAGTCCGAACTGCGCCGACGGGGCCAGGCCGCCGGTCAGCAGCTGCCTGCGGCGCGGGTCCTCCCGCCAGCTGGGGGGCGGATCGGTCCGGGTGACTTCGAGGTCGACGAGGTAGCCGTACAGGCGGGCGACGGTGGAGACCGTGTCGGTGGAGAAGGTGGCCACGAGCCGGTCGTCGTAGAACACCGGGGCGTCACCGCCGGCCGAGTAGCCCTTGAGGTACCGGCCCAGCATGGCGGGATGGAAGGTGCTGACGTCGTGCTGGAGCGCCGCCTGCGACGGGCGCGCCGCCTGATGCCCGGCGATCCGGAAGCAGCGGCTCTCGGTGCCGCCCGAGGTCTGCGTGCTGCCGTCGAGCGAGCCCGCCCAGGTGACGTCCAGCCGGTAGGTGGCGTCCTCGACGAACAGGTTGCCCAGCGAGAGGCCGCGCGACGTCTTCCGTTCGGCGATCGAGGCCTTGCCGGCGGCCCGGGCGTGGTCGACGGCGTCGGCGGCCACGGCGGTGACGCCGCCGACGGCGACCACGGCCAGCAGCGGACCGACGGGGCGGGCGACCGGGACGAGCCCGTGGCGGACCGTCACGGTGGCCACGGGGTCGGGGGAGCCGTCACCGGGCCGGTACTCGAAGACACCCAGGATCCCGCCGGACGTCTTCTGGGTGTTCGTCAGTGCCCAGTCCACCCGGGAGCCCGCTCGCTCGGTGAAGACCTCGACGGCCTGGAAGGACTCCGCGGTGTACCGCAGGACGAGCGTCGGCGCGACGCCCGCCCGCTCCCACGGCACCAGCGGCGAGTCCAGGGTGAGGGTGGTCCGGACCGGCCGCGGGACGTCGTCGGCCCCGCCCTCGGACGGAACCACCACCAGATCGGCGAGCGGCAGCAGGCCGGGGAACTCCGCCGGCGGGAACGTCGACGGGAGGGAGACGGACACCGGGCCGGTGTCGGGCGGCCCGCCCGGGACCAGCGCGGTGCCCGGCGGCAGCACCGGCGCCGACGAGGGGACGGCCGGGACGGGGTCGAGCGGTGCGACCGCCGTGACCACGGTGCTCGCGGTGGCCCGGACGGTGGCGGTGGTCGCGGGCGTCGGCCCCGGTGTGGACGGCCCGTCGGCGAGTGACGGGAGCCGCCAGGAGACGCCGTCCGGGACGGCCCGGCCGCCCACGGCCCAGCCGGGTGCCGCCGACCAGTCGCTGGCGCAGTCGCGCCGGAACCGCAGGACCGGGTCGGCGGGGTCCTTCGCACCTCCGTTGAGCAGGTGCTGCGCCCAGAGCGCCGGTTCGTGGGTCAGCAGGGCCAGCACCCGGCCGGTGGTCGGCGTGTTCGGCGCCACTCCGGGCGGGAGCTGCCAGCAGGCGGGCAGCTGGGAGTGCGGCGGCACGTCGACGCCGTTGTCCAGCCGCTGGAGGGTCAGACCGGTCAGCTTCCAGTGCCCGGGGTAGCCGGGCGATCCGATCGTGCCGTCCGGGGCGGCCGCCGTGCCGTGGCCGGGCGGGGAGGAGGTCTGGTCGAGGGCCCCGTGGAACGGTTCGCCGGGCGGGCCGGTGTAGGCGGGACTGGGCGCGAAGCCGAGCAGGAGGACGCCGTCGGGCCACATCGCGGGCGCGCCGTCGGACTCCTTGGTCATGGTGCCGTCGGTGGCGGCGGCCCCGGTGAAGTCGGCGACGGTCGCCGAGACCAGCGGGTCCGCCGGTGGATCGGGCTTGACCGGTTTGCTGTCGCCGAAGGTCAGGTGCACACAGCCGCTGAGCTCGAACAGCCACAGGTCGATCGATCCGCAGGCTTTGAGCTCGGCGAACTTGGCGTCACCGGGGCCCAGTCGCAGCGTCAGCGTGCTGTTCAGGCCGAGGCTGAACGGTCCCAGGTGCAGTGCGCCGCGGACGTCCGCCGAGCCGGCCACGAACACCGGCGCGCTGCCGACCGCGGCCACCGCGCCGGCCGACAGCTCGGCCCACACCGGCGACATGCCGTACTTGGCACGGAAGGAGAACCCGGCCGCGGCCCCGAACCCCGCGGCCGGGGTGGCCGGCAGCCCCGGTATCGGCTTCGGGAACCCGTTGCCCCGCAGCATCAGGAAGGCCTCGGCCCCGACCGCGAAGAGTTCGGGCAGCAGCACCGCCCGGATCGGCGTGCCGTAGCCGGGCGCGGCCCCGAGGTGGACGAACCAGTCGCTCGCACCGGACGCCCGGACGTAGCGGGCCTCCGCCGGGACGTCGATCTCCAGCAGGTGCCACGCCCCGGGGTGCGCCGGGTCGTCGGGCGGGAGGTGGTACTGCCCGGCGACGCCCGCGTAGAGCTCCTCGGCGCCGACGGACAGCAGACCGGTCATCCTGGCACTCGTGGTGGCGTCGGGCTTGCGGGTCACGTCGCGGGGCGTGGACAGGACGGTGGCGTCGAGGGCGACGAGCAGGCCGAGGTCGGGGGTGCGCACGACGACCCGGCCGAGCGCGGAGAACGCGAGGCCGAGGTCGGGCAGGGTGCCGACGGCGACCCCGGCGCCGAACAGGTGCGTTCCCAGCTGTCCGACGGTGTGCTCGGCGTCCGGCTGCCAGCGCAACCGCTGCTCGACATCCGACGGCTGTCCGACGGTCCCGTCGATCGTCGAGGCGCGGTTGAGCCCCAGGACGGCCTCGATGCCGAACAGGCCCAGCCCGCTGTCGGCGAGCGGGATCGGCGCCGGCAGGGTCACCCCCAGCACCGCGAGGATCGACCGGGTGCCGTTCAGCCGTTCGCTGGTCAGCCCGGCGTCGGCGGCGAGGTTCAGCGGGGTGATCTCGACCCGCAGCGTGGCCGAGAAGGCGCCGTCGTCGCCGAAGGCGATCCGGCCCTCGCCGGAGACCAGATCCGGCACCTCCAGGGACAGCGAGAACCCCTGGAGCGACACCTGGTGGTCGTCGAGCGAGACGCGCAGCACGCCGCCGGCCGAGTGGACCGGGCCGAGGTCGAAGGTCAGGCGGAGGTCCAGTTCGAAGAAGGACGAACCGTGGCCCGAGCGCACGCCGGTCACCTGGAGCAGGCCGGAGGGCTGGGACACCTCCCAGCGCCCGGTGTCGGAGACGTCGATCGACGCTCCCTCGAAGCTCAGCAGGGGCGCGCCGGAGCCGTACTCCAGCAGGGCGTCGCGGACCGCGACCCGCATGGGGGCGACGGTGCCCGCCGTCAGGATCGTCGACCGGATCCGGCAGTCGAGCTCCGCGCGGTAGTCGATCCTGGCACGGCCGGGGGTGGCGGGGTCGAACCGGACCGCGGTGACCGTGGTCCGGCCGTGGCTCCCGGGGCCCGGGGGGAGGATCCCGGTGTCGGCCCCGGTGCCCCCGACGAGGGTCCGGGCCTCGGCGGCCAACGCGGTGAGCGCGGCGAGGTCGCTGCCCTTCGCCACCGGTTCGGTGTCCGCGGCGGTGGCGGTGACCAGCACCGCCGCGGCCGCGAGGCCGGTGTCGGTGTCCGCGAGCACGCCGTCCTCGCCGGACTCCACCGCGACCGTCCCGCGGTAGCCGCCGGTGTCGTGCGCCAACCGGGCGCGGACCACCGACCGGCCGACGGTCGGCGCCGCGACGCCTACGACGGCGGTGCTCGGCAGGGCGAACGGCGTGCTGACGTCGATCGAGTCGGGGAACGGCCCGCCGGCTCCGCTCCAGCCGAGGCTGTAGTGCACCGGGCCCGCCGTCGCGCTCACACCGCCGGCGAAGCCCGGCCGGCCGACGGTCAGCGCGAAGTCCAGCGGCACCGGGGCGGCCGACGGCAGACCACCGACCGTGACGGTGCCGGCCAGCTCGAACGCGGGCGCGCCGTCGGCGAGGCGCAGCGCCGCCGAGGTCAGCCCGAGCGACACGGCGGTGCCGCCCGGCGACGCGTGCAGCAAGGCCGGGGCCGGCGTGAGCGCGACCGTCGCGGCCCCGCCGACCGGCCCGCCGAGCGCCCAGCGGACGCCCTTCGGGTCGATGTCCACCGTGGCGACGGCCGGACCGGTCACCGTGAGGGACACCGGCGTGCCGTCGGCCTGGCCGCCGAACACGAGCCCGGTGAGCGGGAGGGTGAGCCGGGCCGAGGCCGGGCCGCCGCTCGCGGTCGCCCCGTGGACGGTCCCGCGGAAGCCGCCGATCGTCAGCTCGACGTCGAAGGGGGCCGCCGTGGAGGCGGTGGTGGCCGAGAGGGCCGACAGCTCCCCGCCCGCGGGGAGCGGGAGCTGCGTGATCAGATGTGCGGCGCGTAACGCGTCCACCAGCGTGCTCATGGTGGGTCTCGCTCTGCTGATCGGGCCCCGGCCGCTGACCGGCCGGGGGCGCGGTGCGGTCGGGCCTGCCCGACGGGGTCCCTTCCAGCCTCGGCCCGCCCGCGCGACAACGCAACCCCCTGGGCCGGTCGGATCCCGGCCGGTCCAGGGGGCGCGTACGGCCTAGCGGTGGGCGATGCGCTCGACCTCGAAGAGCTGGGCGGCACCGATCCGGCCCTCCTCCAGGGAGAGCAGCCAGCTCAGCAGCTCCGGTGCGGCGTGCAGCTCGTCGTAGAAGCCGAGCCGGAGATCCGCCAGCTGCCCCTCGAAGAGCCAGTCGTCGAGCGCGTCGGCGAGGTGGCGGTCCGCCGCGTCGGTCCGGGTACCGGCCCAGACCGTCAGCCACGGCGAGAGGCTCCCGGTGCTGACGGAGACCGCCTCCAGTACCCCGGTGACCGACCCGGTGCCCGGGTACTCGTGCAGGGCCGCCCGCCACCAGGCGTGCCAGACGCCCTCCAGCGCTTCCCGCTCCGGCTCCGACCAGGTCCGCGGCTCCGCGGCGAGCAGCCGGGAGGCGATCAGCCCGTGGTCGACGTGCAGCCGATCGGTGGCCAGGAGGCGGACGACGCGCGGTGTCATCCGGCGGTAGAGGGCGGGGAAGTCGTCCCAGTGGCCTTCCGATTCCGCCGCGACCGAGCGGACCAGTGCCTCCGGTAGCCGCTGCGAGGGCCCGGCGAGTGCCGCGAGGTCGGCGTCGGTGTAGCAGTAGGCGCAGCCGCCGACGGTGAAGGGTCGTTCGGAGACCGGCGCGAAAACGGTGTCCAGCGCGTCGAGAGCGCTCCGGAGCTGCTGGGAAGGGTCGGTCACGGGAACCTGCTGGGGGGGGACCTCATCCGGCCTACCGGAGAAGGGACGGACGCTACCACACGCCGTCAGTCGGTCGGTCTGTCGGTCCGCCAGGACTCGTGCCGCCGGGCCGGAATACGCTCGGGTAGTGGTGGGTCACCGCTGGACATGCGAAGTGATCTTGAACCGTCCGGCGGCATACATCCCCTGTTGGCGGCACGGTTCAGCCCCCACGCGTTCGACCCGTCCGTGAGCATCGACGACCACGCCCTCGGCCTGCTGCTGGAAGCCGCGCGGTGGGCGCCGTCGGCCGGGAACGGCCGATGCGAGGGGCGGGGACGGTGCCCCGCCTCGTCGTGGCCCTGGTCGCCGACGTGCGGGGCCCGGGAGGCCGTCAGGTCGCGGACCGCCCCCCGGGGGACCGGGTGAGGTCGGCCACCACCAGCCCGGCCGCCCGTGCCGGGTCCCCGCCGGCGCGGGAGAGCAGCTCGGCCACGTCGTAGCCGGCGTCGGCGGCCTCCCGGTGGGTCAGCCGCATCGCGTGCACGGACTCGTAGCGCGGTGAGTCGAGTGCCGCGCCGATGCCGGGGCGCAGCCGCTCCAGCTCCGTCACGACCGTCCAGGCGTCGTCCTCCAGCCGGGCCCGCCGCACCGGGTCGCAGGCCGCGACGGCCCGGTGGGTCTCGGGCGAGGCGGGGTCGCAGGCGGCCAGCGCCGGCAGGAGCGCGGGGACGCCCAGGATCTCCGCCGCGTCGAGGGTGAAGGAGTGGGACCAGCCGTCGGTTTCCAGCAGTCGCGCGATCAGCGGCACGGCGCGGGGGTCGTGCCGTCTGGCCAGCCCCCGGGCGCCCTCCTCCCGGACCTCGTCGCACGCGTCGGTGGTGCACGCCCACAGCGCGTCCCTGATGGCGGTCGTGTCCTGCTCCCGTTGGAACCCCAGCGTGAAGGCCGCCCAGTCGCGGACCTCGGGGTCCTCGTCCCGGGTGAGCCGGATCAGCGCCCGGACGTCGGGCCCGTCGGACAGTCCGCTGGTGACGAAGGTGAACTCCGAGGCGACCTGACGCCGCAGGTCGGCGTCCTCGTGTCCGGAAAGGCCGACCAGCACGGGAACGCCGCGCCGGTCCCGGGTCCGGCCCAGGGCGCAGACGAGGGAGGACAGGACGGAGGTCTCCGTCTCCACCTCGGCCGGCGCCGTCAGCGCGGTCGCCGCCGCGCTGCGCAGGGACTCGTGCGTGTCGGCCGCGCTTCCCACCAGATCGCAGCCGACCTTGCGCTCCAGGGCATCGGCCGACCCCAGCAAGCCCGACCCGCGGCGCAACGCCGGCTCCCCGTTCTCCTCCTGCGCCGCCTCCCGGACCAGCGCCCAGTAGGCGTGCCCGTCGTGGTCCGCCTCCGAGACCCGCGCCAACCGTGCCGCGGCCACCAAGCGTTCCGCCGGCCCCACCGTGTCGTCCATGCGCGCATTCTGGCCCGACGGCCCGGTGCCGGGCACCCGATTTCCACGCCGGCCCCGCGCCGATGTCCTCGACCTCCCGCGGCTTCCGGCCGTCTCCTCGGCGGTGTCCAGCCCCTGCGTGAAGCCGACGATCTCTCCATCCGATACGACAGTCCGACCGGGAGATGTCGGGTCAGCAGTAGGTTTCGATGAAGAGGAGCACCCGGCCGTCGTCGGCGGTGAACTCGTACGCCTCATGGATCGGCAGGTCGGTGGCGTCGAGGCGGGCCCGCGCCGCCAGCCACGCGGCGGGGCGCTCGGCGTCCGCCAGAAAGCGGGGGAGCCACCGCTCGGCCCGGTCGTCGTAGTACTCGCCCATCGACATCACGTCGGCGCAGACGGCCAGCCGCTTGGCCCGGCGGGGGTGCAGCGGCCCACGGGCGAGCCGCCAGTGGCAGCCCTCGCCGTCGGCGAAACCACGGGCCGCCACGGGACGCAGGGTGTACGAGCCGGCGCGCTCGTCCGCCGACGGAGGTTCCATGGCGGCCACCACCTCGGCGAGGGTCGTGGCACGCTGACGCTTCTTCGACACCCGGACAGGATGCCAGGGCCGACCGTGTGTCGGACAGTTCGTGTGTCGGGACAGTTCGTGCGAGTCCGTGAGCCGGGAGGCCGGCGGGGGCCCGGTCGATGGCTCCGACCGGCCTCGCGGTCCGGTGGGGTGATCGTGGTCGCGGGTGCCGGTACCGGTCCCCGGGGCGACGACCTGCCGGGCGGGGGAGGGGAGTCCGGCAGGCCGGGGGCACGGCGTCGGCGAACCACCGGGTGGTCATGATGATGTGACGCACGATCCCTTGACCCGGTCTTTTCCGCTTCGCGATGATGAGCCGTCACATGGTGACTCCGTCAACGGGGGAAGTCCGGTCCGAATCCGGCGCTGACCCGCAACGGTAGGTCGCCGACGTCACGTCGGCGGCGAGCCCGAGTACCCGTCGGCGGAGATGTGGCGTCCACTCCTCCCGTCGTGGTCTGCGGGCCGGAGCTCCGAAGGCTGCCCCGGCACCCGCCGCGCGCCTTCCGGGCCCCTGCGTCCAGGCCCGGAAAGGCACCCATGCCCCCGCTCCGCCGCACCCTCGGTCTGCTCGCGATACCCGCCCTCGCCCTCGCCACCGCACTCCCGGCCTCGGCGGCCGCCCACGCCGCGCCCGCGGCCGCGCCCGCCGCGACGACATCCGCGACGTCGTCCGCGACGCTCCGGCCGGACGCCGCGGCGGCCGGCTGGCTGGCCCGCCAACTCGTCGACGGGGACCACTTCGAGTCCGTCTTCAACGGCACCGCCTACCCCGACCAGGGCCTGACCGTCGACGCCGTACTGGCCTTCGCGGCCTCGCACAGCTCCGACCAGGCGGCAGCCAGGGCCACCGCCTGGCTGGCGAAGCCCGAGATCATCGGCGGCTACCTCGGCGACGGCACCACCGAGGCCTACGCGGGCGCGACGGCCAAGCTGCTGCTCGCCGTCGAGGTGCGCGGCGGGAACCCGGCCGGGTTCGGCGGCGTCGACCTGCCGGCCCGGCTGCGCTCGCTCCAGACCGCCGAGGGCCGCTTCTCGGACCGCTCGCAGTGGGGCGACTACAGCAACGCCTTCGGCCAGTCGCTGGCCCTGATCGCGTTGCACCGCACGCCCGGTGACGCCCCGGCGGCGGCCGTGGACTTCCTCGCGAACAGCCAGTGCGCGGACGGCGGCTTCCCCGTCTCCTTCGGCGCGGCCACCTGCACCGGTGACCCGGACGCCACCGCGCTCGCCGTCCAGGCCCTCGCCGCCACCGGCCGCGCCGCCAAGGCGGCCTCCGGCCTCGCCTGGCTGGCCTCCCGTCAGAACGCCGACGGCGGCTTCGCGGCCTCCGGGGCGACCGCCTCCAACGCCAACACCACCGGCCTGGCCACCCAGGCGCTGCTCTCCGCAGGGCGCTTCGGCGCCGGCCTCAAGGGCTGGAGCCGCTTGGTGAAGTTCCAGCAGGGCTGCGCCACGGACCCGGCGGTGCGCGGCGCGGTCGCCTACGACGCGTCCGGGTTCAACCCGGGCAACGGCGCCCGGGCCACCGCGCAGGCCGTCCTCGGCCTCGCCGGCACCCCGCTGGCCACCCTGTCCGCCGCGGGTGCGCGTCCCGGCGCCCCCACCCTCGCCTGCCCGGCACCGGCCGCCGGCTGAGGCCGCGAGCGCCGGCGCGGCGGACGCCGGCGCGGCGGACCCCTGATCCCGAGAACCCCAGAACCCGCGAACCCCTGATCCCGCGAACCCCTGATCCCGCGAGGAGAGTTCCGATGACCGACACCCTCACCCCGGCCCGCCCGGTCCGTCCCGTCCGCCGCACGCTCGGGTCGATCGCCGGGGCCGTGGCCCTCACGGCCGGCCTGCTCGGCATCTCCGCCGTCCAGGCCCCGCAGGCCCGGGCCGCCGCCTGCTCCGGCACCACCGGCGTCACCGTCGTGGTGGACTTCACGGCGGTCGGCGGCGGCGTCCAGACCGGCTGCGCGCTCGGTGACCCGGCCAGCGGCCTGGCCGCGTTGACCGGCGCCGGCTTCTCGTACGCCTTCCACCCGCGCTTCCCGGGTTTCGTCTGCACGATCAACGCCCTGCCGACCACCTGCACCAACCCGACCGGCAGCGCCTACTGGTCGTACTGGCACGCCCAGCACGGCGGCGCCTGGTCGTACAGCGGCCTGGGCGCGGGCAGTTACAACCCGGCGCCCGGCGAGGTCGAGGGCTGGGCCTTCGGCGCCGGCGCGCAGCCGGGCATCACCGCGCCCTGAGATCCGGCACGACGCCGCCCGGACCCACAGCCGAACGCCGGTGCCCCGGCCCCTCCCCTCGGAGGAGCCGGGGCACCGGCGGCACGGCTTCAGGCGTCCCGGGAGGCCCGGCGCCGGCGGGCGAGCCGGTCGGCCAGCAGGACCGTGGTGACCGCCGCGGCCGTGAACAGCAGGGTGTTCACCACCGTGCCGGCGGTGGTGAGCCATGCCGGTTCGTCGCCGCCCGGCAGCCGGGTCGCGGTGAACAGCCCGCCGATGCCGGTCAGCAGGCCCCGTGCGAGGTAGACGGCGGCCAGTGCGGCGAACCCGACGGGCAGGGTGAGGAGGAGCGCCGCGAGGTAGTACCGCCCGTTCTCCGTCAACCCGCCCAGGGCGGCCAGCACGCCGACCGAGGCCACGTAGCCGCCCGCCACCCATCTGGTCACGCTCATCGGTACCCGTTCCCCCTGTCCGGTGGCCCGGGCGGCGGATCCGCCGGGCCGTCGTGGTTCCCGCCCGCCGGGAGGGGGCCGACCGCGGATCGTCCCCCTCCCGGCGGCGTGCGGTCAACTGCCGTAGCGCAGCGACACGGTGTCGCCGAGATGGACGGTGGTGGCCCGGGTGGCGGCGCTCGCGGCGGCGCCGTCCAGGCCGACCTTCCAGGTGGAGGAACCGCTGTTGGCCGTGCCGTTGACCGCCGTGACGGTGCCGCCGCCGGTGGACGGCGTGACGGAGGTGACGCAGCCGCCCGGGGTGGCGCCGGCCGCCGCGTCCAGGACCTCGCCGAGGGTGGTGGCCGTGCCGGTCGGGGTGAGGGTGACGGCGCAGACCTTGAGCGCCCCGGTGCCGTCGTCGACGACCAGGGCGAGCCTGGCCGCGGTGCCGGCGGTGAACCCGCCGGTCGCCGCCCAGGCCGGTTCCCCGGCGGTGGTCGGGGCGGGCGGGGTGGCGGTGAAGCCGGCGCCCGCGACGGCGCGCAGGCCGTCGACGGAGGCGTAGGGGGACGGGGTGGTGTCGGTGGGCAGGTACTTGAAGCCGCCGCCGGGCTTGAACTGCTGGGCGATGAGGAAGTCGAGCGGGGTCTTGCCGGTGCCGCTGGTGAAGTCGGTGCCCTGGGGGTTGATGCCGCAGGCGTTGAGGCCGGACACGGCCCAGCCGTTGGAGTCGGTGTTCACGCCGAACATGGCGTTGAAGGCCCCGGACGAGGCGAGCTTGCCCTTGAGGAAGTTCTTGGCGGCGACGATCGCGGGATCGGTGTTGGCTACGCCGCCGGTGCACAGCGAGGCCATGGCCGCGCCGGTCATGTCGACGTCGCTGCCCTGGGCGAGGGCGGTCGGGTCGCCCGCGGCCTTGCTGTAGTTCCAGCCCCCGTCGTTGTGCTGGTTGGCGCGCACCGCGGTGACGGAGGCGTTCAGCAGGGCCTGCGGGGCGCGCTGGGCGCCCGCCTGGGTCCTGGCACCCGCGAGGGCGAGCAGGCCGAAGACGGTGCCGTTGAAGTTGGCGGACGGGCCGTAGTAGCCGGGTTCGGCGCTCTGCCAGTAGGCGGTGAGGTCGGCGAGGAGGTTGCGGGCCGGGCCCACTCGGGCGGGGTCGATGCCCGCCGCGTAGGCGTTGAGGATGCCGCGCTCGTAGTCCGTGACGACCGGCGAGCCGCCGGGCCAGCCGGGCGCGGCGAGCTGGTTGCGGTACACGAGGCGGGCGTTCTTGCTCGCGTCACCACCGGGGGTGACGTCCGCCGCTGCCGTGCCGGCGGCCGCAAGCGCGCTGAAGGCCCACTCGTTGGAGAGCCCGCCACCGGTGACGTAGCCGCCGTCGGCGGCCTGCAGGGACTTCAGGTAGGTGACACCGGTGCTCTTGGAGGTGGCTATCTGCGCGGGACTGGCCGTCGCGTGGGCGGGGACGGGGGTGAGCAGCAGCGCTCCGGCCGACAGCGCCACGGTGACGGCGGAGGCGGCACGGGACGGGGTGGTCCGCGAGGTGGTGGGGAGGGTCACGGGACAGGCTCCTTGGGGTGGCGGGCGCCGACCCTGCCCCGTGCGGTCCGGCGTCCGTTCGGGCGCGCGCGACCGCTGGAGCGGTCGCCGCCCGAATCGCGTGGGCCGGCATTCGCCGTGGTGCACGGCCGGGCGGGCATCCGGGCTCGGGGTGGCTCGAACGCCACCCCACACCGCTGCGCGTCAGCCCCGGATTCGCACCGGGTTCCCCCGTCAGGCCACCGCGGACGCTACCGTACGGCGCTCCCGATCACGAGGTGATGTGGTCGACATGACGACCCGTTGACTGTCCCTCGACCGACGTGGTCTGATGAACCGTTTTTCACCCTCGGCATTCAGGGGAAGCCGGTTCGATTCCGGCGCTGACCCGCAACCGTGGACCCACCTCCGGGTGGGTGAGCCGGAATGCCTGGACCGGGGGTCTGTTCCAAGCACATGCGTCGTCGCGGACTACGACGTGGTCGGGACGGTCCCTGCCCGGGTACCGTCGGCTGCGCCGTGGTCTCCTGCGTCGACCGACGAGGGAGTCGTCGTGAGGGTCAGCAGCAGTCGCACACGTCACAGAAGCCGGGACCTCGCCTCCCTGGTGGTCGCCGGCACGGTGGCGGCCGCCGCCTGCGGAACGGTCCTGCTCGGCCGGCCCGGCATCGCCGCCGCCGACCCGATCGAGCGGTGCACCGCGACGACCGGCGCGATCGTCGCCGTCGACTTCGGCCACTGGGGCGGCGGCATCGTCCGCGGTTGCGACGCCAACCCCACGACGGGGATGAACCTGCTGCACGCCGCGGGGTTCACCACCACCGGCACCGAGCACGACGGGCCGGCTTTCATCTGCCGGTTGGGCACCGGGAGCTTCGACGCCGGCACCCAGTACCCGACGCCGGCCGAGGAGTCGTGCGTCAACACCCCGCAGGCCACCGCGTACTGGTCGTACTGGATCGCCGCACCCGGCCAACAGGCCTGGTCCTACAGCCAGTTCGGCGCGGGGACGCAGAAGCCCAAGCCGGGCGAGGTCGAGGCCTGGGTGTACGGCGGCACCGACATCGGCGGCACCAGCGGCGCGCCGACCTTCACCCCGGACTCCGTCCGGGCCAAGAACGACGGCCCCTCGCCCTCGCCCACGGCGACCCCGAGCCCGACGTCGACCTCCACCGGGTCGCCGGCCGCCCCCGGCGACCCGGCGGCCGCGGCGGCCTGGCTGGCCGGGCGCCTCGTCGCCGGCGACCACATGGAGAACTGGGCCACCGAGGGGCCGGACTACCCGCGGACCGCGCTCACCGCCGTCGCGCTCGCCGCGGCGGGTACGCAGGATCCGGCGCTGCGCAAGGTGCTCGGCTTCCTCTCCACGCACACCGACGCGTTCCTCCTCCCCGAGGGTCCGACCGGCGCGCCCGACGCACGGGCCGCCGCGCTGCTGGCCCTCGTCGCCGAGAGCACCGGCCGCGACCCGCGCTCCTTCGGCGGCCGGGACCTGGTCGCCGCGCTCACCGACCACGTCTGCGCGGCGGCGGGGGAGAACGGCAAGTGCACCGCCGCCGGGGACTTCCTCGGGGCGGCCTCCCCCTGGGTCCAGACGCTCGGCGTCATCGCGCTCCAGCGTGCCGGCGTCACGCCGCCCGCCCCGGCACTCGCCCGCTTCACGGCCCTCCAGTGCGCCGACGGCGGGCTGGCCGGATCGATGATCGTCGCCGGTGACCACTGCGAGTCCGACCCGCTCACCACCGCCGTCGCCGCCCTCGCCCTGCGCACGGCCCCCGGTTTCGAGGCGACGGCGAAGAAGGCGGCGGACCAACTCGCGGCGAGCCAGCAGGCCGACGGCTCCCTCCTGCCGTACGCGGGCGCCCCCGGCGACACCGTCAGCACCGCGAGCGCGGCACAGGCGTTTCGGGCCACCGGCCAGGGCGCCCGGCGGGACGCCGCCACGGCCTGGCTCGCGGGCCGCCAGGGCGAGGACGGCGGTTTCGGCCCCGACGCGGCCACCTCCGAGGCCGACGCGGCCGCCACCGAGCAGGCCGTCCTGGCGCTGACCGGCACCGACCTCACCACTGTCCGGCACGACCCGGACGGCGCCACCGCGACCCCGCCCGCCGGCCGCACCCCCGACCTGGCCCGGGGGAGCGGCTACCTGACGGATCCGGCCCGCCTGATCGACGGCCACTACTACGAGGCCTTCCCGACCTTCGCCGACTTCGGGCTCACCATCGACGGCGCCTACGCCCTCGCGGCGACCGGTGCCGACGACGCGGCCCTGCGCAGGATCGTGGACTTCCTGGACCAGCGGGGCAAGGACCCCAACGAGCGGACCGTCAACGACTGGACGGCCGTCGGCACCGAGTACGCGGGCGGCGGCTCGATCGGCAAGGAGGCGCTGCTCGCCGAGATCGTCGGCCGTGACCCGCGGGCCTTCGGCGGCCACGACCTGATCGCCGCGCTGGACCGGGCCGTCTGCGCCAAGGCCGACCAGAACACCGGCTGCGCGGCACCCGGCAACTACACCTACGCGACCTCGGTGTTCTCCCAGGCGCTCGGCATCATGGCCCAGCTGCGCGCCGGTGACGCGGCCAACGCCGCCGCGCCGATCACCTACCTGGAGGGCCTCCAGCACGCCGACGGCTCCTGGCCGAGTCTGATCCCGGCCACCGGCGACTCCGACGTGGACAGCACCGCGATGGCCGCCATGGCCCTCGCCCTCGTCCCCGGCGACGAGGCCGCCCGGGCCGTCGACCAGGGGCTCGGTTGGCTCGCCGCCCAGCAGCTGCCCGACGGCGGCTTCCCCGGCGCGGCCGGCCACTCGACCAACTCGACGGCCCTCGCCATTCAGGGCATGACCCTGCGCAAGGCCACCTACGGCGCGCGGATCGCCAAGGCGCTGGATTTCCTGGCCGGCCGGCAGAACGGCGACGGCGGGTTCGACGTCGCCTCCGCCGGGCAGCAGGGCTCGGACGTCCGCGCGTCCACGCAGGTGGTCGGCGGTTCCACCGGGATCTCCTTCGGCACGCTGTCCCGGAACCTCGGCGGTACGCCGACGGGGACGCCTACGGCGACCGGTACTCCGACGGCCACCGGCACGCCGACCGCGACCGGTACGCCGACCGCGACCGGTACCCCCGCGCCGACCGGTACCCCCGCGCCGACCGGTACACCGTCGGCGACCGCTCCGCCCACGGTGACCGGCACGGCCCTGCCGACCGGCACGGCGACGGCGCTGCCGCCCGCCCCCGGCGGCGCGACCACCTCGACGGCCGGCGCCGCGGTCGTCGGCGGGGTCGACGCGCCGCTCGCCGACGCGGGCGCCCCCGCCCCCACCGTGCGGACCGGGACGGGCCCGGGCAGCCTGGCCGGCACCGGAAGCCAGGCGCTGGCGCTGACCGGGACCGCCGGTCTGCTGACCGTGATCGGGGCCACCGCCGTGCTCGCCGCCCGTCGTCGGACGGCCTCCGCCCCGGGGCGTCACCGGTGAGCCGGCGGCCGGTCCGGCTGTCCGCGGCCGCCGTGCTGACCTTCGCCCTCGCCTGGGGCGGCGTCGGGGCGACCCCGGCGTCGGCGTCACCGCTGCCGATGGAGCAGTGCACCACCACCTCCGGTGTGGTGCTCGCGGTCGACCTGGGCACGTGGGGCGGCCCGCTGCTGCGCTCCTGCGGGACCACCCCGACCACCGGATACACCCTGCTCAACCAGGGCGGCTGGAAGACCACCGGTACCGGGCACGACGGTCCGGCGTTCATCTGCCGGATCGGCTACAGCGGGTTCCAGGGCGGCAAGCAGTTCCCCACCCCGGACCAGGAGAAGTGCGTCCTCACGCCGCCGGCCACGGCCTACTGGTCGTACTGGCACGCCGATCCGGGCCAGAACGAGTGGTCCTACAGCCAGCTCGGTGCGATGAGCTACCAGCCGAAGCCGGGCAGCGTCGACCTGTGGATCTTCGGCGGCACCGACATCGAGGGCACCCGGGGGCGTCCGACCTTCTCGCCGGACAGTGTCCGCGCTCAGAACGCCGGCCCCGGCGGGCAACCGACCGACCCCGGCCAGGGCACCGCAGGCGGCTCGGGCGGCTCCGGCGGCACCGGGGGGTCCGGCGGCGCGTCAGGTGGTGGCTCCGGCGGCGGGTCCGGCGGTGCTGCGACAGGTGCCACCGGGACGACCGGCGGCACTGGCACCGGTGGCACGGGCGGCACCGGGACCTCGGGCGGCGGCACCGCCACCGGCGGTGGATCCGCCACCACGGGAGGCACCGGGGGAACCGGCGGCACCGGCGGGACCGGCCGGGCCCCGGCCCCCGCCAAACCCACGGCGGGTGCGGCCCGCCCGCCCGCGCCCGTCACACCCCCGGGGACCGGCGGCGCGGCCACCCCCGAGGACGGCATCACCCCGCCGGGCGCGCCCGATCCGACACCCGTCCCCGCCACACCGGTACCGGTCGGTCCGTCCACCGCGCCGTCGACGGACACCCCGAGCGACCCACCGACCCCGACCTCGCCGACGACCCAGGCCGCCGCCGCGCCGCCGCCCGCTCCCGCCGTGCCCGGCGCGGTGGTGAACGCCGACCCCGTGGCCGACGCGCCGCACGACTCCGGGTCGATGCTCCCCGCCGCGCTGGCGGCCGTCCTGGTCGTGGCACTGGGCGTGGCCACGGTGGTCGCCGCACGCCGCCGCCGACGGGCCGAGTGAGCGGGTGACCATGCTCGACAAGCCCGACACCGACGCCCCGGGGCGCGCCCCCGGGCGGCCCCCGGGGGGCCGGCGCAGCCCGCGGAACCTGCACCCGCTGGCCTGGTGGACGTGGGCGCTCGCCCTGGCGACGGCGGCCAGCCGCACCACCAACCCGCTGCTGCTCCTGCTCGTCCTCGCCGTGCTCGGCTACGTGGTCACCGCCCGCCGGACCGAGGCCCCGTGGGCGCGCGGATTCACCTACTACCTGGGGGTGGCCCTGACCGTGGTGGCGATCCGGGTGGTCTTCCGGTGCGTCTTCGCCACCGGCATCACCCCGGACGACCACCTGCTCTTCTCGCTGCCGCACATCCCCACCCCCGCCTGGTACGCGGGGATCCGGATCGGCGGCCCGGTCTCGCTGGAGGCCACGCTCTCCGCGGCGTTCGACGGGCTGCGGCTGGCCTGCCTGATCTGCTGCATCGGCGCCGCCAACACGCTGGCGAACCCCAAGCGGGCCCTGCGGGTGCTTCCCGGGGCGCTGTACGAGCTGGGCGTCGCCGTCACGGTGTCGCTGAGCGTCGCCCCCCAGCTGGTGCAGAGCGTCCAGCGCGTCGCCCGGGCCCGGCGGTTGCGCGCCGGACAGCGCAAGGGCGTCCGTGCGCTGCGGAGCATCGTGGTGCCGGTCCTGGAGGACGCCCTGGAGCGTTCGCTGCACCTGGCCGCCGCGATGGACTCGCGCGGCTACGGGCGCTCCGGCACCGCCTCGCGCCGCTCCCGCCGGCTCACCGGTGTCCTGATGCTGCTCGGCATGTGCGGCCTGTGCGCCGGGGTGTACGGGCTGCTGGACGGCACGGCCCCCGCCGCGCTCGGCCTGCCGGCCTTCCTCGCGGGCGCCGTGCTCTGCGTGGCGGGACTCTTCCTCGGCGGGCGGCGGGTGCGCCGCACCACCTACCGGCCGGACCGCTGGCGGGCCGCCGAATGGGGCGTGGCCGGCTGCGGCGTCACCGCCGCCGTCCTGCTGTTCGCCACGGTCGGCTACGACGCCACCGACCTCAACCCGTCCCTGTACCCGCTGACCTGGCCGGCGCTGCCGCTCGTCCCGGTGTGCGCCCTGCTGCTGGCGGGCGCGGCGGGTGTCCTCTCGCCACCGCCCGGCCGGACGCCCGGACCCGCCGCCCCGCCCCACCCGCGCCCGGTCGCGGGAACCGACGGCGACGCCCGTGCCGCCGCCACCGACCGTACGACCTCCGAGGTGCGCACGTGATCCGATTCGACCAGGTCGGCGTGGTCCACGACGGCGCGACCGCACCCGTCCTGCGCGACGTCGACCTGTACGTCCCGGAGGGTGAGCTCTGCCTGGTGGTCGGCCGCACCGGTGCCGGCAAGTCGACCCTGCTGGGAGCCGTCAACGGTCTCGTCCCGCACTTCACCGGCGGCACGCTGCGCGGGCGGGTCACCGTCGACGGCCGCGACACCGCCCACCACCCGCCGCGCGAACTCGCCGACGTGGTCGGGGTGGTGGGACAGGACCCGCTGGCCGGCTTCGTCACCGACACGGTCGAGGAGGAGCTCGCCTACGCCATGGAGCAGTTGGCGATACCACCGGAGGTCATGCGCAAGCGGGTCGAGGAGACCCTGGACCTGCTCGGCCTCGCCGACCTGCGCCACCGCGCCCTCTACGAACTCTCCGGCGGTCAGCAGCAGCGGGTCGCGATCGGCTCCGTGCTCACCGCGCACCCCCGGGTCCTCGTCCTGGACGAACCGACCTCCGCCCTCGACCCGACCGCCGCCGAGGAGGTGCTCGCCGCCGTCACCCGGCTCGTCCACGACCTCGGGGTCACCGTCCTGCTCGCCGAACACCGCCTGGAACGGGTCGTCCAGTACGCCGACAGCGTCGCCTACCTCCCCGGTGACGGCACCGTCGTGCACGGCCCGCCCGCCGAGGTCTTCCGGGCGAGCGGGGTCGCGCCGCCGGTCGTCGAGCTCGGCCGGCTGGCCGGCTGGCGGCCGCTGCCGCTCTCCGTGCGCGACGCCCGCCGGGCCGCCGCCGGGCTGCGGGAGCGGCTGGCCGCCGGACCGGCCCCGGCGGCACGCCGCGCCCCGGCCACGGGGGAGACGGTGCTCCGCGCCGAGCGGGTCCTGGTGCGCTACGGCCAGGTCGTCGCCGTCCGCGGCGTCGGGCTGGAACTGCGCGCGGGCGAGGTCACCGCGCTGATGGGCCGCAACGGCTCGGGCAAGTCCTCGCTCCTGTGGGCCCTGCAGGGCTCCGGGCCCCGACAGGGCGGCACCGTGAAGGTCACCGGGGCCGGCGGCGGACCGGCCCTGGACCCCAAGCCGCTCACTGCGGCCCGGGCCCGCCAACTGGTCGGACTCGTCCCGCAGACCCCCACCGACCTGCTCTACCTGGAAACGGTCGCCCAGGAACTCGCCCAGAGCGACCTCGACGCGGACGGGGCCGCCGGGCCGACCGCACGCCGGATCCTCGACCGACTCGCCCCCGGCATCCCCGACGACACCCACCCCCGCGACCTCTCCGAAGGCCAGAAGCTGGCCCTCGTCCTGGCGATCCAACTGGCCGCCGCACCAAGGGTGGTGCTGCTGGACGAGCCCACCCGCGGGCTCGACTACCAGGCCAAGGCGGCGCTCGTCGGCATCGTGGACGCCCTCGCCGCCGAAGGCCGGACGGTCGTGATCTCCACCCACGACGTCGAGTTCGTCGCCTCCGCCGCCGACCGGGTCGTCGTGATGGCCGAGGGGGAGGTCGTCGCGGACGGTCCCACCGCCGAGGTCATCGTCGCCTCTCCCACCTTCGCGCCCCAGACCGCCAAGATCCTGGCCCCCCTCGGGTACCTGACCACCCGGCAGGTCGCCGAAGCCCTCGAACCGGCGCGGGCCGCCCGATGACCGCCCTGCGGATCCCCGGCCGGGCCCGGGTCGTCATCGCCCTGGCCGCCTTCATCGGTCTCGTCGCCTTCCTCTGGCCGTTCGTCGTCGCGCCCGGGAAGTTCGGTTCCGGCTACGCCCCGCCGCTGATCTTCGGCGCGCTGCTGGTGCTGGTCCTCGCCGTCGTCGTCGCGGAGATCTCCGCCGGCGGCATCGACGCCAAGGCCCTCGCCATGCTCGGCGTCCTGTCCGCCGTCAACGCCGGGCTGCGCCCGCTCGGGGCCGGAACGGCCGGGGTGGAGACGGTCTTCTTCCTCCTCGTCCTGGCGGGCCGGGTCTTCGGTCCGGGCTTCGGCTTCACCCTCGGCTGCACCTCGCTGTTCGCCTCCGCCCTGCTGACCGGCGGCGTCGGCCCCTGGATGCCCTACCAGATGTTCGGCTGCGCCTTCGTCGGCATGCTCGCCGGACTGCTTCCGCGCGTGCGGCGGCGCTGGGAGGTGGCGATGCTCGCCGCCTACGGGGCGTTCTCCGGGTACCTGTTCGGCTTCCTGCTCAACCTCTCCTTCTGGCCGTTCGCCACCGACCCGAACAGCTCGATCGCCTACCTGCCCGGCCTGCCGTTCACCGAGCAGTGGCACCGCTACCTGCTGTTCGACCTCGCCACCTCGCTCGGCTGGGACACCGGCCGCGCCGTCACCACCTTCACCGCCGTGCTCGTGGTCGGGCCGGCCGTCCTGACCGTCTTCCGTCGTGCGGCCCGTCGGGCCAACTTCGAACCCGCGGTGCGGTTCGAGACCACGGCCGGCTCCGACGCGCCACCCGCTCAGGGACCCGCCGACCGGACGGCCGGAGCGGTGCCGTCCTGACTCCGCAAGGCGCGCGCCCGGGGCGTCGAGGGTGCCCCGCTGCCGGCTCCGGCCCGGCCGGCCCGGCCGGGCCGATCGGGCCGGGAGGAAGGCGGGTGTTCCGCACGCAGCCGGTCGGCGAGCGGCCGCAGGTCGTAGCGGACGCCGGTGAAGTGTGCGGCCATCCGCATGCACGGGCTGTCCGGGTTCTGCAGCACCACCAGCAGGGCGCCCCCCGGCGCGGTCCACTCCAGCGCCCGGCCGACCGTTTCGACGGTGCTCCGGTTCGCCCATTGCACCGGGGCGCGCGGACGGTGCCCGGCAGGGACGTTCCTGCCCGCGTGTCGCGCGAGCGGGGTGGTCGGCGGTGGACCCCGTGGGTGGCGGCCGAGGTCGCGGCCTGCCCTTCCGTCCCCGGGGTGGTGCCCTCCCGGTCCTGGCCCCGTGACCTTGGGTGGCGGGAGAATCACGAGCTGTTCATGACATCACTGTCGCGTTGACGAGAGGTGGCGCCTTGTCAGGCTCCAACGTATTTCGCAGGCTGGCGCACGTCCTGGCGCTCGGCGTCGCCGCAGGGGCGGTCCTGCTCCCGACGAGCCCCGCCGGCGCCGCCGGGTCGGTGTACACCGACGCCGTCGACCTCGGGTCGACGAGCCGGGCGGACTGGATGAAGGACCTCGCGGGCGGCACACCGCTGTCGGCGCTCTCGCTGCCGGGCACCCATGAGACGCTCGCCATCCGCGGGCTCGAACTGACGAAGGCGCAGCAGGACTTCGGCGTCAGCGGACAGACCCTGGCGGTGCAGTTGGACCGGGGGATCCGCGCCGTCGACATCAGGGTGCGGGTCACGGAGGGGAAGTACTTCACCATCCATCACGGGAAGGAGTACCAGAGCGCCAATTTCGACGACGTCCTGAGCAAGGCGCGGACCTTCCTCCAGCAGCATCCGAGCGAGACCGTCCTGATGCGGCTCCGGGCCGAATGCGCCCGGTCGGACATCGGTTTCGGGGACTGCACCAACGATCCGTCGACGGTGACCGGTCAGAACATCCGGGCCATCTTCGACAGGTACGCCAACACGGACTACGCCGGCCTGTTCTACAAGGAGTCGACGGTCGAGGGGAAGCCGACCGCGACGCCCACGCTCTCCCAGGCCCGTGGCAAGATCGTGCTGACCCAGTTCGACAACGTCGAGGCCGAGTACGGAATCGCGTCCTACAACGACCACACCGAGGACACGTACAACAACCCGGGCATCAGCGTGAAGTTCGAGAAGGTCAAGGCCAATGTCGAACGGGCGGTCGCCGGTAGCGGCGGTCAGTTCTTCGTGACGTACACCTCCGCGAGCGGTGGCGGCGCCACGCCCCTGTTCTACGCCGGCGGAAGCGGCTGGGACCCGGCCAGGCAGCAGCCCTCGGTCCTGGGGATCAACCCCCAGTTCATGCGCTACCTCAACGGCGGTGGCGGGAACGGGCGGATCGGCGTCATCATGATGGACTACCCGGGCTGGGCGCTGGTGGAGAACATCATCGCCCGCAACGGCGGGTACGTCGTCAAGGGGGCCCATCAGGCGGTCTGGCAGGTCAACGCGGACAAGACCTACGTCGACACCCGGTACGGCCGCTGCATGGTGCGCGGCCCGGAGTTCGACAGCTCGAAGACCGGCGGACTGGTCACCCAGCGCGCGTGTCAGCCGACGGCACCCAGCAGCCACCAGTGGGGTGCGGTCAAGCCCTCGACCTACGACGGCCAGGGCTACTACTGGATCAAGGCGAACAACGGCACCTGTCTGACGGCCCCCTACAACAACGGCACGCCTCCGCCCCCCGGGACCCAGCTGTACTGGTGGGGCTGCGAGACCCGCTGGTTCTCCGGCAACCAGCTGTGGAACGTCATCCCGACGCCGATCAGGGTCGGCGGCAAGGACACCGGCGCCTACAAGTTCATCAACCAGTGGACCGGCCTGTGCCTGTCGGTGGACCCGGCCACGGCGGCGACGGCCGGCGGCAAGGTCACCCTGGACACCTGCCCGAAGTAGCCTCCGCACCACGAGTGACGGCGGCGGTCCGACAGGCGGCGGGGGCGTGCGCGCAGGTGCGCGCCCCCGGCCGTGATCTCGTCCGCCCCTCCGCGCCCCGATTTCCGCCTGTCGCCGCTCCGGCACCGAAGAATAGGCTCGTGCCGGACATTCAGATCGTGCGCGAATCCCTGTGACGGACCCCGATGGGTAGCTGACGGAGCATCGTGCGCGAGTGGGGATTCCGGCATCAAGTGCCCCTGGACGGAGGAGAATGTGATGCGCGCCCGAAGGACCATGGCCGCGTTGGCCGGACTGCTGCTGACGGCCGGGATCTCCGTGGCAACGGGATCCTCCGCGCAAGCGGCCTCGTGCGAGGGCACCTACACGATCGTCGTCGGCGGCACCGGCAGTTCGTGGAACAACGACGGCTTCACCGGCAATATCCAGCAGCACGTCGGCTACCCGACCCAGATCCCCAACGGCGCGAGCGCCCGGGCGGGAGTCAACGAGCTGAACCGGCTGGTGCGGGACCAGCGCAACGCGTGTCCGGGCCAGCACGTCAAGATCGGCGGGTACTCGCTGGGCGCCGGCGTGGTGCACATCTGGGTCACCGAGAACTGGCAGACCTTCGACAACGTCAACGCCGTCCTCGTCTCGGACCCGAAGCGCCAGGGCCCGCCCGGCGCCAACGGCGGCGCGGTGCCGTTCGGCGGCATCATCGGCGCACCGCTCGCGGGCGCCGACAAGTTCTTCGGCAACGTGCCGGTCAAGACGATCTGTCACTGGGACTACGTCTGCGACGAGTCCGCCGGCATCTGGACGTACCCGCAGAACCACGTCAACAACTACCCCAACGACTTCAACATGGACCACCACAACGACAGCGCCAACGAGGTCTGGTACAACGGCGCCTGGTATCCCGCGTAGCGCCGCGTGCGCCGAACGCCCGCGGGCGTCCGGCGGCGGCGCCGGTCACGCGGCGGGCTCGATGCCGAGGTCGGTGAGCAGGCCGCGGATCCGCCGCTCGATCTCGTCGCGGATCGGGCGGACGGACTCGACGCCCTGGCCGGCCGGGTCCTCCAAGGTCCAGTCCAGGTAGGTCCTGCCGGGGAAGTACGGGCAGGCGTCACCGCAGCCCATGGTGATCACCACGTCGGAGGTTCGCACGGCTTCGGTGGTCAGGATCTTCGGGGTCTCGGCGGCGATGTCGATCCCGACCTCGGCCAGCGCCTCGACCACCGCCGGGTTCACGGCCTCGGCCGGGGCGGAGCCGGCCGAGCGGACCTCGACCCGTCCACCGCCGAGGCGGGCGAGGAACGCGGCGGCCATCTGGGAGCGGCCCGCGTTGTGCACGCAGACGAACAGCACGGACGGGACGGCGGGAGTGTGCACAGTGGGGTGTCCTTCGATCTTCGCGGGCAGGCAGGCAGGCAGACAGGCGGGGAAGTGGTCGGGCAAGCAGGCGGTCGGGCGGGGAAGCGGGCGGCTCAGCGGTCGGCCCGGGCCGGGAGGTGAGCGCCGTGCGGGCCGACGACCTCCTCGGCAACGCCCGGGGCCGGGCGTCCGAACAGCACCGTGACCAGGCCGAGCCCGACGGCCAGGCCGACGAGCTGGGCCGTGATGAACGGCAGCACCGAGGTGGGGGCGATGCCCGCGAAGGAGTCGGTGAACGCCCGGCCGATCGTCACCGCCGGGTTCGCGAAGCTGGTCGAGGACGTGAACCAGTACGCGGCGCCGATGAACGAGGCCACCGCGACCGGGGCGGAGCGCTCCCGGCCGATCCGGGCCAGGCCGATGATCAGCAGGACCAGGCCGGCGGTCGCGACGACCTCGCCCAGCCACAGCTGCGGCGCCCAGCGGTCGTGCGTCGACCAGCGCACCAGCGGCTCGCCGAACATCGCGTCCGCGAGCATCGCCCCGCCGATCGCCCCGGTGGTCTGTGCGACGGCATAGGCCGCGACCTCCGGCAGGTCCGGCCCCGCTCCGCCGCGGCGGCCGGTCCACCAGGCGGCCAGGGTCACGGCCGGGTTGAAGTGGGCGCCGGAGACCGGGGCCAGCAGCAGGATCAGCACTCCGAGGCCGAACACGGTCGCCAGTGAGTTGGCCAGCAGCCGTACCCCGACGTCCTGGGAGAGGGTGACGGCCTGGATGCCGGAGCCGACCACGACGGTGACCAGCGCGCCGGTCCCGACGAACTCCGCGGCCGCGCGCCGGCCGAGCGGAGCGGTCGCGGTCATCTCGCGTCTCCGGCGGCCGGGGCTTCCAGCAGGGCGGACAGCCTGGCCAGCGCGGCGGGCAGCACCCAGTAGTAGACCCAGGTCCCGCGACGCTCGGAGCCGACCAGGCCGGCCTCGCGCAGGACCTTGAGGTGGTGGGAGATCGTCGGCTGGGACACGTCGAACGGACCGGTCAGGTCGCAGACGCAGGCCTCGCCGCCCTGGTGCGAGGCGATCAGCGAGAGCAGTCGCAAGCGGACCGGGTCGGAGAGGGCCTTGAACATCCTCGCCAGGTCGACGGCGGCGTCCTCGCCCAGGGGCTCGCGGACCATCGGCGAGCAGCACACGGCCGCGTCGTCCTGGCCGAGCACCGGCAGTTCCAGATTCGACATACGTCTATATTGACAGTCATCGATGTGAGGAGCAAGGTGGTCCATATCGACAGGTGTCGAATCAAGGCTTCGGATCCAGGGAGAACCGACATGTCCCGCGTTCAGCTCGCTCTCCGCGTCGCCGACCTCGAAGGCTCTGTCGCCTTCTACGCCAAGCTCTTCGGCGTCGAGCCCGCCAAGAGCCGGCCCGGTTACGCGAACTTCGCCCTCGTCACCCCGCCGCTGAAGCTCGTCCTCATCGAGGGCGGGCCCGGCGAGGAGACGCGCCTGGACCACCTCGGTGTCGAGGTCGAGAGCGCCGAACAGGTCGTCGCCGCCACGGAGCGGCTCAAGGGCGCCGGGCTGGCCACCTTCGAGGAGAACGACACCTCCTGCTGCTACGCCGTCCAGGACAAGGTCTGGGTCCACGGCCCCGGCAAGGAGCCGTGGGAGGTCTATGTCGTCAAGGCCGACGCCGACACTCTCGGCAAGAGCGCCGACAGCACCCCCGTGGCCTGCGGCACCAGGACCGAGCAGGCCACCGAACCGGCCGTGGACGCCGGATGTGCCTGCGGCTGACTCCCACCGTCGTCGACCGTCGTCGGCGGAGAGGTCGACGTCAACCGGCGGCACCGTTCACCCGCCGCCGCCGCCTCGTCCTGCGGCCGGCCGGCCGTTCGGCGCCCGCGGCCGGGTGCGGACCTCCGCGCCCCGGGGTGCGCGCGGGGAGCCCGGTCGGCGGGTGCGCGGTGGACCGGTGGCGGGCGGGGCGTTCAGCCCGGCCGGCCGCCGTTCGGTGCGGGCCCGTCCGGGGGCGGGAGCCGTCCGGCGCCCGCCGTGGGCGGTCCGAGCGCGAGCATCGCCCCGGCGACCTCGCCGAGGGCCGCGCCGGGGATCGCGGTGGCGGCGGCGTCGAGGACGAGCAGGCGTGCCCGGGGGATCGCGCGGGCGATCGCCTCGCCGTTGCCGACGGGGAAGAACGGGTCGCGGCGGCCGTGCACGACGAGGGTGGGGATCCTGATCCCGGGCAGGCGCTCGCGCCAGCGAGGGCGGCAGTCGAGCCTGGAGAACACCATGCGCAACTGATTGGCCGTCTGGACGGCGGCCGCGGTGCCGGGGGTGCGGTCCCAGACGCGCGCGGCGGTCGCGCGTGCGACGGCGGGGTCGTCGCCGAGGATCTCGGCGCCGCCGGCGGCGAACTCGGCGACGGCCCGGCGGTCGGCCCAGTCGGGCCTCGGACGTGCGAACAGCCGGCTCATGATCGCGGGGTCGTGGTCGGGGAGGTCGTCGTCGGGCGGGCCGGGGGCGACGGGGCGGGTGCCGACGAGGGTGAGCGCGGAGAAGCTGCCCGGGTGGTCGAGCGCGGCGACCTGGGCGACCAGGCCGCCGACGCCGATGCCCGCGAGATGGGCGGGGCCCCCGCCGAGTGCCTCGGCGAGGGCCGCCGCGTCGGCGGCGAGGTCGCGCAGGGTGTAGCCGGGCGCCTGCGGGTCCGCGGTCGTCGACTCCCCGCTGTCGCGCAGGTCGTAGCGCACCACGCGGCGTCCGCCGGCGGCGAGGCGCTCGCACAGCGCGTCGGGCCAGGAGAGCATCGTCGTGCCGCCCGCGAGCAGGACGAGTGGCGCGTCCGCCGGACCGAACGACTCGATGCCCAGGGTGATTCCGTTGGCACGGACGACGGTCATCGGGTCACCGGGATTCTTCGCGCCCGAGACCGCGGTCGGGCGCGCTCATGTCGCCCGTCGCGGGCGTACCGTCGGCGAGCCCGTAGCGCAGGTAGACGGTGCCCTCCGGACCGGCCACCGGCGGTTCCAGGAGGGTGAGGTTGGTGGGCACGGCGCCGCCGTCGAACACCTTCTTCCCGACGCCGAGCGTGATCGGGTGCACCCAGAGGTCGAGGCGGTCGAAGAGCTTCTCCCGCAGGAGGGTCTGCACCAGGTCCAGGCTCCCGACCACCTTCACGTGCTCGTGCCGCTCGCGGAGCTCGCGCACCGCGCCGGCCAGGTCCGGGCCGAGTCGCGTGGACCCGGCCCACGGGAGGTCGGGCGTGCCCCGGGAGGCCACGTACTTGGGGACGCGGTTGAAGAGTTCGGCGATCTCGCCGTCCTTCTGGTGCGGCCAGTAGGCGGCGAAGATGTCGTACGTGCGCCGGCCGAGCAGGAGGGCGTCGGTGCCCTGGTACGCGGCGAGGATCTGCGCCCCGGTGGCCTCGTTCAGCAGGGGCGCCTGCCAGCCGCCGAACGGGAACCCCGCCGGGTCCTCGTCGGGTCCGCCGGGCGCCTGCGCGACGAGGTCGAGGGTCGCGAACAGCTCGATGTGGATGAGTCCCATGTCTGTACTCCCGATGAGTCGGTGATCCCGGTCGAGATATAGACCTGCCGGGACCGGAAAACTCATCGCCGCGCCGGAGTCGGGTTTCCGCGTCCGTCGGGATCGCTGTTCGGACGGCCGCCGGCGGTCCCGGTCGTACCCCGCCCGGGGCCGGTGTTCGCCGCCCCGGCCGTCGGCTCAGCCGCAGTGTTCGTGGCTGTAGCCGGCGTCCCCCTGGCCGGAGAACTCGTTGTACGCCAGCCGCCCGACGAAGTCGACGCAGGCCCCCTTGGCGTACGCGTAGACCGGGCCCGCGTAGCTGGTGTAGTTGCTGCCGGCGCCGTCCTGGCTCCAGGCGCCGCCGCCGGACTGCCGTAGGGCGACCGTGATCTCGTGCTGGCCGGTGACCACCGTGTCGTTGCCGCGGGCGATCGCGCAGTTGTAGCCGTTCCCGCTGTTGTAGTAGATGTCGATGAAGCCGACCACCGTGCCCAGGGCGCGACTGTCGGTGATCTCCCAGCTCTTCTTGAAGGCGTACGCGCTCCCGCACTTGTTGACCCGGGGGTAGGCGTGGGCCGCGCCGGCGGAGACGCCGACCAGGCCTCCGGCGAGGACGGTCGCCGTGAGTACCGTCGCCAGGCGCTTCTTGATCATGGAGAGCTCCTCGGAGTGCCGTGGTGGCCGGGATCGGGTCGGCCGGGTGACGGTCCCCGTGGGACCGTCACGGCGCCGGCGTGTCCCTCGCGGGTGCGAGTCGCCCGAAGGTCCGGTGGAACTCCCATGGTGCGGGCCCGTCTGATTGTCCGTCCGCGAGGGGCGGTCGCGGTCCAGGTGAACCGCGGACAACCCGGATTGTCCGCGGACGGGAGGGGAGCGGGGGCCGGGAGGGCCAGGGGTGTCCGGGGGTGAACGTCCCGGCGATCAGCCGTACCCGAATGATCGCGAAACGGTAACCGGTCTGTACCTAAGTTGGGCAGTTGTTCATACAACCGTATTTTGAGGGAGACCAGGGGATAGCCGCGCGACTCCAAGCTCTTCAGCGGCGCCCGCCGCGATGGTGCCTCATCCCGGCCCGCCCGTCCCGCACCCATCTCCGTCTCCCCTGGAGTTCCTGTGCACATGTCCCGTTCCGTCCGGGCCGCCCTGGCCACCGCCACGCTCACCGCGGCGCTGCTGCCGCTCACCGGTGTCCAGGCCTCGGCGGCCACCGGTCCGTACAAGGGTCTGCCGAACGGCACCAAGACGGCCAAGACCCTGGTGATCGGTGTCGACGGCACCCGCTACGACAAGCTGGTGACCGCCGACGCGCCCAACCTCAAGGCGCTGATGGCCTCGGGCCTGACCGCCACCAGCAACCTGTACGCCAACCCGCTGGCCCCGACGCTCTCCGGCCCGGGCTGGTCCAGCATCGCCACCGGCGTCTGGCCCGACAAGCACGGCGTCAAGGACAACAACTTCGTCGGCTCGCGCTTCGACCTCTACCCGGACCTCGCCACCCGCCTGGAGACGGCGTCGCCCAGCGCCTCCACCCTGGTCGCCGCCTCCTGGAACCCGATCGCCGACAACGTCTTCAACGGCAAGGCGGACCTGCGGATCACCGAGAGCGAGAACGACGTCAAGACCGCCTCGGACGCCGTCGACTACCTCGCCAACGGCAACCCCGACACGACCTTCCTGCACTTCGACCAGGTCGACGAGGCGGGCCACAGCTACGGCGGCGCCAGCACCCAGTACGCCGCCGCGATCCACTCGGTGGACGCCCTGGTCGGACAGGTCCTCCAGGCGGTCCGCGGCCGCGCGACCTACGCGTCCGAGGACTGGCTGATCATCGTGACCACCGACCACGGCCACACCGACGCGGGCGGCCACGGCGGGAACAGCGCCGCCGAGCGCCAGACCTTCCAGATCGTCAACGGGGCCGGCTACGCGGCCGGTTCGAAGCGCTTCGACATCAAGCCGGTCGACATCGCGCCCACCGTGCTCAAGCACGAGGGCGTCGCCCTCCAGCCGGCCTGGCAGCTCGACGGCAAGCCGATCGACGAGATCGTCCCCGACGCGTTCGACGCGCTGCGCCCGAGCCTGCAGGCCCGGGTGGACGAGACCGGCATTCCCGCCGCCACCAAGGGCTGGACCCACACCCCGCCGAGCGGCTGGACCATCGACAACTCCCGGATGCCGAGCGGTGGCGTCACCGAGTGGCGCGGTTGGACCTTCGCCACGGACGAGTTCTGGACGGCCTCCCAGCTCGGTCAGTCCCGGGAGACCAACGTCCGCGCCCGCAACGTCTTCGCGGTCGCCGACTCCGACGAGTGGGACGACAAGTCGCACGGCGCCGGGCAGTTCGACTCCACCCTGGTCAGCCCCGCGTTCCCGGTCAGCGGCACCCAGGCGGTCGTGTCCTTCGCCACCGACTACAAGGTGGACGGGCCGCAGACCGGCGACCTGTACATCGTCTTCGGGACCGGCGCCCCGCAGCTGGTCAAGTCCTACCGCAGCGACCTCAACGGCTTCGAGAAGCTCCCGGTCACCGTCCCGGCCGGTGCCACCACCGCGCAGCTCCAGTTCCGCTACACCGGCACCAACAGCGCGTTCTGGACGGTGGACCAGGTCTCCGTCACCTCCTGACGCACCCGTGGGGGCCGGCCCCCACGGACGCCGCCGCTCCCGGGTCCGCCGTCGTCGTGACGGGCGCCCGGGAGCGGCACCAGCATGCTCCGGTCAGGTGACGGAGCCCTGGTTGAGCCACATCGTGTGGACGTTGTCGTTGAAGTACGGGCTGAAGATCCTGCCGTCCTCGTAGGTGCTCGTGACGCCGTTGACGGAGGTCACGAACGTCTTCGGGTCCGTCCACAGCCAGGGCCCCCCGCTGGCGCCCTGGCCGATCAGGTTGCAGGGCATCTCGATCAGGAGCGGGACGAGGACGCGGCTCTCGATCGTGCGGGTGCAGTCGACCTGGTACTCCCCGTTGTCGACGTTGCCGGGGTAGCCGTAGGCGGTCAGGGACACCTCGGCGGTCTGGTTCCACGTCAGGGCGTTGGCGCCGGTCGCGTCGACGACCTTCTGGCCCTGCGCGTTGGGGTTGACCGTCACGAAGGCGACGTCGGCCTCGGGGCTCGCGTCGTCGACCCAGTCGACGAAGGCGCGGGCGCGCTTCATGGTGAAGAAGCCGTACGGGTACGGGTCGGCGCCGTTGTAGGCGGGCACGTAGATCCAGCGGGTCCTGAACCAGTTCGGCGTCTGCCCGTGGTAGCCGCTGCCGCCGGTCACGATGCAGTGTCCCGCCGTGACCACCATCATCCGCGAGGGGCTGCTGATGGCGCCCGCCGAACAGGTGCCGTCCTGCTGGGTGACGGGGTTGGTGTAGAAGACGCGCCCGACGGTCCTGTTCGCCGAGGACTTCGCCGCGTCCGCCGCCGCGCCGTCCGCCGTCGCGCCGTCCGCCGCGGCGGGCAGTCCGGCCGCGGACCTCGCGGCCGCCTCCCGGCCGGCCTCCGCGGTCACCGCGGCCGCCATCCGTTCCGGCGTCCAGTAGGCGCCGGCCGCCTCCAGATCGCTTCCGTCGCCCTGGACGGTGGTCGTCGCCCCGGACCCGCCGACGGTCGTCGACCCGGGCCCTCCGGTGTGGCCCGCCGCGCCGGCGGTCCCGGCCGGCCCCAGGCACAAGGTCGCCGCCAGAGCGGCGCCGCACACGGTCCTGAACCATCTCATCGCTGTTCTCCCTGCTCCTCGTGCGTCCGTCGCGGCGGCGCCCCGGTCGGTGCCGGTCGGCCGCGCGAACTTCGTACCGGGAGCTTCGCATCGGTCCCGGGCGCGTCACATGAGTACGTGTACTCAGGAGGAGGTGCCCAACGGGCTTGTGTGCCGGCTGAGTTGATCACGTTCTACGGCCGGCGCCGGTGATCGTCCAGGTGTGGACGATCACCGGCCGCCGCCGACGGGGTGCTTGATCCCCGTCGCCGCCCTCGCTTGTGACGCGGGAACATCGGCCGCCTGAACGAATCTTGCGCTGTTAGTGTCAGATTTTTGCTCTTTCATATGGACTTCATGCGACGGCGCCCATAGTCTCTCCTCGCTCGGCCGAAACCACCGCGCCACACGTTCGAAGCCTCCGCGCAATCCGATCGTCCGCAACGCCGCAACGCCGCAACGCCGGAGCGCCGCAGCGCCCGTGCCGGTGCCGCCCGCCCTGCCGTCTGGTCCCCACCCCTCTGGCACGCCCCCCACGACCAGCAAGGATGTGTAACCGATATGCAGTCACCGCCCGCCCGCCGGCTACGGAGCAGCGTCGCCGCGCTGACCGCGGTCGCGCTCGGCAGCGCCGGCCTGTTCACGGCCGCCGTCGTCGGCACCGCCACCCCGGCCCGCGCCGCCGGAGTCCCGACGCTCTCGCCGCTGAACGTCTCCGGCCGTGGCGCCACCGTCCCGTTCAAGGAGCAGGAGGCCGAGTACGCGGCCACCAACGGGTCGGTGATCGGCCCCGACCGGCTCTACGGCCACCTGCCCTCGGAGGCCTCCGGCCGCCAGGCGGTGACGCTGGGCGCGGTCGGCCAGTACGTGGAGTTCACCCTCACCGCGCCGGCCGACTCGATCGACTTCCGCTACAGCCTGCCCGACACCGCGGACGGCAAGGGGCGGGACGCCTCGATCGACCTGCTGGTCAACGGCAGCAAGCTGAAGAGCGTCGACGTCACGTCCAAGTACAGCTGGTACTACGGCGGTTACCCGTTCAACAACAACCCGGGCGACACCAACCCGCACCACTTCTTCGACGAGACCCGGACGATGTTCGGGACGACCTACCCGGCCGGGACGAAGATCCGGCTCCAGGTCGCCTCGACCGCGCAGTCTCCCAGCTTCACCATCGACCTGGCCGACTTCGAGCAGGTCGGAGCCCCGATCGGCAAGCCGGCCGGGGCCATCGACGTGGTCGCCGACTTCGGGGCCGACCCCACCGGCGCCACCGACTCCACCGCCCGGTTCCAGGCCGCCGTCAACGCCGGTCAGTCCCAGGGCCGCACGGTCTACATCCCGCAGGGCACCTTCACCCTCTACGACCACGTGGTGGTCGACGGCGTGACGCTGGCCGGGGCCGGCCCCTGGTACAGCGTGCTGGGCGGCCGCGACCCGAACAACCGCGCCAAGGCGGCCGGCGTCTACGGCAAGTACGTCGGCCAGGGCGGACCGAGCCAGAACGTCACCCTCAAGGACTTCGCCATCATCGGCGACATCCGCGAACGGGTCGACGAGGACCAGGTCAACGCGGTCGGCGGCGCGATGTCCAACTCCACCCTGGACAACCTCTGGCTCCAGCACACCAAGGTCGGCGCCTGGATGGACGGTCCGATGGACCGCTTCACCGTCAAGAACAGCCGGATCCTTGACCAGACGGCCGACGGCGTGAACTTCCACACCGGCGTCACCAACTCGACCGTCACCAACACCTTCGTCCGCAACACCGGTGACGACGGCCTGGCCTCCTGGCCGGAGCGGGTGCCGAACGTCGACGACAGCTTCACCCACAACACCGTGGTGCTGCCGATCCTGGCGAACAACATCGTCACCTACGGCGGCAAGGACTTCACGATCTCCGACAACGTCATGTCGGACACCATCAGCAACGGCGGCGGCCTGCACATCGCCAACCGCTACCCCGGGGTCAACTCCGGCAGCGGGACGGCCGTGGCGGGCACCATCACCGCCGCCCGCAACACCCTGATCCGCACCGGCAACAGCGACTTCAACTGGCAGTTCGGCGTCGGCGCGATCTGGTTCGACGGCCTGAACGAGCCGATCGCCGGCGCGACCATCAACATCACCGACACCGACATCCTGGACAGCTCCTACGAGGCCGTCCAGACCATCGACGGCTCGGCCAGCGGGATCAACTTCACCAACGTGAACATCGACGGTGCCGGCACCTACGCCATCCAGGCGCAGGCCAACGCCAGCATGAGGTTCACCAACGTCAAGGCGAGGAACATCGCCCAGGCGGCCACCCCGATCCACAACTGCGTCGGCAGCGGCTTCGTGATCGCCGACGGCGGCGGCAACTCCGGCTGGAACAACGGCACCACCTGCGGCGGCACCTGGCCCACCCCGCAGTGGACCTACGGCGGCCAGCCGTCCACCGGCGGCGGAACCTCCTCGCCGAGCCCCTCGCCCAGCACGCCGACCACCCCGCCGGCCAGCCCGACCGCGTCGCCGACCACCCCGACCACGCCGCCGGCCTGCCACCCGGGCACCGGCAACCTGGCCCAGGGCAAGACGGTCACCGCCACCAGCACCAACCAGACCTACACCGCGGCCAACGCGGTGGACGGCAACGCCGCCAGCTACTGGGAGAGCGCCAACAACGCCTTCCCGCAGTCGATCACCGTCGACCTGTGCGCCGTCACCGCGGTCGGCAGCGTGACCGCCAAGCTCCCCTCCGGCTGGGAGAAGCGCACCGAGACCGTCACCGTCCAGGGCTCCACCGACGGCGTCTCGTTCAGCACCCTGGCCCCGTCGGCGGGCATCACCCTCGACCCGGCCACCGGCAACACCGCGACCGTCGGCTTCGCCCGGACCGACACCCGCTACGTCCGGGTGACCGTCACCGGCAACACCGGCTGGCCCGCGGCGCAGCTCTCCGAGCTGGAGGTCCGCGCCACCGGATCGACCACCCCGCCCACCACCACCCCGCCCACCAGCACCCCGCCCACCAGCACCCCGCCCACCAGCACCCCGCCCACCACGCCGCCGGCCACCACCAACCTGCTGGCGGGCAAGTCGCTGAGCGCCACCAGCACCGTGGACGTCTACGGCGCCGCCAAGGCGAACGACGGTGACCCGTCCAGCTACTGGGAGAGCACCGCGAACGCCTTCCCGCAGTCGCTGACGGGTGACCTCGGCGTCGCCACCCCCGTGGGCCGCCTCGTCCTGAAGCTGCCCCCGGCCACCGCCTGGGCCACGCGGACCGAGACCCTGAGCGTGCTCGCCAGCACCGACGGCATCAACTGGACCACGGTGAAGGGCGCGGCCGGCTACACCTTCGACCCGGCCGGCGGCAACACCGTGACGGTCTCCGTCCCGGGCACCAGCGCCCGCTACCTGAGGCTCGCGTTCGGCGGCAACACCGGCTGGCCCGCGGCGCAGCTCTCGGAGTTCGAGGCCTACACCTCGTGACCTCGGACTGACTCCGGGCTCCCACCGAGGCCCTCCGGCCCGCCCCGCGCGGGCCGGAGGGCCTCGGCCTGTCCGGGGGGGCACCCGGCACCCCGCCACCCGGTCTCCGGGTCACGCGGCCGGTGGGGTGTCCGGGCCGGCGTGCAGGGCGGCGATCGCGCGGGCGGTCGCCGCCATCCGCTCGCGCAGCGCGGGCGGTTCGAGGACCTCGACCTCGGCGCCCAGGGCGAGGAACTCCCGGCAGGCGTGGTCCAGCGACTCGATCGGGAGGACGGCGCGGGTCCAGCCGTCGGCCTGGGGTTCACCGGTGGCCCGCAGGGCCCGGCCGGCCGGGCCGGTGAGCCGGGCCGCGCCCTCGGGCGACAGCCGGACGACGGCGTCCGCGGTGTGCAGCGAGGCGTGGAACTCCGCCTGGTGGGCCTGCCAGTAGGCGGCCAGGTCGAAGTTCCCGGGCACCCGGAATCCGCCCTCCAGCCGCTGGAGTCCGAGGATCTGGTCGATCCGGTAGACGCGCGGGCCGGGCGCCGCGACCAGGTACCAGCGGCCCGCCTTGAGGACCAGTCCGTACGGTTCCAGCCGCCGGTCCACCTCGGTGGGCTCCTTCCAGCGGCGGTAGCGCAGCTGCAGCACGTGGCCGTTCCAGACCGCGTCGGCGACCGCCGGCAGGAACGGGACCGGCCGGGCCTGCGCGTACCAGCCGGGCGCGTCGAGATGGAACCGCGCCTGGATCCGGCCGGCCTGCTCGCGCAGCGCGGGCGGCAGCGCGGCGCGGACCTTCAGCTGCGCCGCGGCCAGCACGGAACCGAGGCCGAGCTCCGCCGCCGGGCCGGGGACACCGGAGAGGAAGAGCGCCTCGGCCTCCTCCGGGTTGAGGCCGGTGAGGCGGGTGCGGTAGCCGTCGAGCAGCCGGTAGCCGCCGCGGTGCCCGGCGTCCCCGTACAGCGGGACGCCGGCCGCGTGCAGGGCCTCGGTGTCCCGGTAGACCGTCCGGACGGAGACCTCCAGCTCGGCGGCCAGCTCCGCGGCGGTCATCCGGCCGCGGGTCTGGAGCAACAGCAGGATCGAGAGCAGTCGGCCGGCGCGCATGAGGAGGATTCTGCGGCACTCCACTGACAGAGGGTGTCAGTGGAGGGGTCCTAGCCTGCGGTCATGGCTTTCGAGGAGAAGTTCCTGTGGACCCCGCCCCCGATCGAGGTGGGCGGGCGTCGCTTCAAGTGCTACCACGTCAGCGCCGATCCGGCGGGCATCGCGCCCGAGGTCGAGCGGGCGGCCTACGCCGTGCTGCCCGAGCTGCTGCCCGAGCCGGACGGCACGCCGTCGGCCGGCTTCCTGGTGCTGCACCGCGGGGGCGACACCGGCGCCTATCTGAACGTCTACTCCTGGGTGTGGGACAACGTGCTGCACTTCCGCGGGGCGGCGGCGGGCCAGCCGGCGCTGGACTGCCCCGACCTCGATCCGACCCACTTCCGGGTGCAGACCCGGCCGTGGATCGGGTGCGTGTGGGAGCTGCCGCCGATCACCCACGAGCGGGAGTCCTGGGTACGGCACGTGCTCGCGCCGGCCCGGCCGGACCTGGACGCCTACCTGGCCGACCCGATGGCCGAGGGCAGCACGGGAGCGCGGGCCTGAGCGGCTCCGACCTCCTGGTCGGCGCGCGGTCGTGGCCGACCGCCGGCCGTAGGCACCGGCACCGGGCCCGAGCACGGCGGTGCCGCCGGGAGGCGTGGCCCCCCGGCGGCACCGGATCCGCTGACTACCGCGTGACCACTACGGGTTGACGGTGATGGTGAAGGTCGACGTGGTGTTCTTGATGTTCTGGACGTTGTTGCTCATCCGGAGGTTGTTGAAGGTCACCGAGCCGACCGCCGGGCCCTGGCCGGGCTCCGCCGACTCGTTGGCCCACACCGCGATGCCGGACTTGGCGTCGAAGGCGTCGCCGCTGCGCCGGGCCCCGGAGATCGAGATGTTGGTGAAGACCGTGTCGGTGACCGGGTTCTGCGGCTGGCCGCCGGAGTAGTTCGTCTGGAACATGATGCCGTGGTACGTCGGGTCGACGATGTCCACGTCGCTCACCCGGATGCCCTGGAACACCTTGGAGGCCGAGAAGACCCAGATGCCGCCGAAGGTCTGCGAGCCCCAGAAGTGGCCGCCGGCCCGGACGATGGAGATGTTCTGCAGGTTGGTCGGGATGGTGCCGAAGCCGTTCATGGGGTACCCGAAGTCCAGCGAGCTGATCGTGATGCCCGAGTAGACCAGGGTGTCGGCGATGTAGATGTTGCGGAAGGTGTTGTCGTACCCGCCGTAGACCGCGACGCCGGCCGCGCGCCAGGTCAGGATGGTGCTCAGGTTCTCGAAGACGTTGTTCTTCTCGTCCGCGCCGCCGGCGTCGATGGCGGAGAAGAGCGCGAAGCTGTCGTCACCGGTGGACCGGGCCTCGTTGTTGCTGACCAGGTTGTCGGTGCTGCCGTTGGTCATGTTGATGCCGTCGGCGAAGGTGTCCCGGATCCGCGAGTTCTTGATCACCATGGAGTCGGTGTTGGCACCCCAGTACATGCAGACCATGTGCTCGGTCCAGATGTTGTCGATCGTGATGCCGGAGACGTTCGCGAAGTCGAACACCTTGCCCGGGCCGTCGATCCTGGACGTGTAGTTCCCGAAGTAGCCGAAGCCGGAGAAGGTGGAGCCGTTGGCCGTCGACTGGGCCCGGAAGCCCACGTCCGTGTTGGACTGGTCGGTCGGCGCGTAGAAGCGGGTGAACCACGGGCCGGCCCCGACGACCTTGACGGCCTTGCCGTAGACCTGGAACTTGTTGGCGGTCTGGTAGTCACCGGCCGGCAGGTAGACGCCCACCAGGGTGCCGGTGGTGTCCATCCGGACCTTGTCCAGGGCCGCCTGGACGTCGCCCTGGGCGAAGCCGGTCGGCACCACGTACGTGGCCGGGTTCGGGTTGGGGATCGCGGTGGCCTGCTCCAGGCTCACGAAGTCGATCGCGTAGGTGGTGGTGTTGGCGGCGTCCTTCTGCAGCTTGATCCTGCTGCCGGCCGGGACGGTCGTCCCGAGCAGGATGTTCGCCTCGTCGTAGACGTGGCGCGGGCCGCCGGCGCCCGGCGAGTTGCCCGGAGAGGTCTCGTTCCCGTACAGCCAGGCGTACTTGGAGGTCAGGTCGATGGCCTTGAGGAAGCTGCCGTTGACGTAGACGTTCAGCGTCGAGGTGATGCCGTCGCCGCCGGCCGCGTCCGGGATGGAGAACCGGGTGACCAGCGTGTTGGTGCTGGCCTTGGTGGTGAACTCGACCGAGCTGCCGGTGGAGTCGAGGGTGACGGCCTTGCGGCCGGAGGCCTCGCCCGCCAGGTCGCCGACGGTGCGGTTCGGGCCGACCACGGCCGCGCCGCCGCCGAGGACGCCGTCCTCCGCCTCGTAGGTGTCGTACGGCATGTTGGCGCCGCGACCGACGTACAGGGGCTGGCTGCTGGTGTTGTTGGCCTGCTTGACCGGCAGCTCGTTGGCGTCGTCGGCGATCACCGTCCGCACGGTGTACTTGCCGTTGCCGGCGGTCCAACCGCCCAGGTTCACCGGGGTGGTGGTCGTGCCCGGCGCGATGGCGCCGGTGTAGGAGCCGGTCAGCGTCTTGACCACGCTGCCGGTGGTGGTGTCCGCGACGGTCAGGGTGACGCCGTGCGCGCCTCCCGCCGAGGCGACGGTGCCCTGGTTCTTGATCGCCGCCGTGAAGGTGACGTTGTTGCCGGCCGCCGGGTTGCCCGGGGTCCAGCTGACCGGCGCGGCGACCAGGTCCGAGCTGGCGACCGGGGCGACCACCAGCGCGGTCGGGTTGGTGTAGCTGTTGTTCGTCTCGTCCTGCTCGATGACGGCGTTGGCCTCGTCGACCTTGGCGATCACCTGGTAGCTGCCCGCGTTCTGCGGGCCCGCGGCGACCGAGACCGTGCTGGACGCGCCCGCGGCCAGCGCGCCGACCTGCGCGGTGCCGACCTTGGTGGCCCCCAGGTAGAGGGTGACTCCGGTCGCGCCGGAGGGCGCCGTGCCGTTGTTCTTCACGGTGGCGGACAGGGTGACGGCATCGGTCTCGACCGGGGCGGCGGGCGCGGCCGAGGTGGCGGTGACCACCAGGTCCGGGTTGGGCGCCGGGGCGCCGATCACCTGGAACTCGGCGACCTGGCCGGCCGCGGAACCCGAGTTGGCGGTGATCCTCAGCTGGACGTCGGCCACCGTGGCCGACAGCGGGATGGTCACCGTGTTGCCCGAGGCCGGGTCGAAGGTGTACGACTTCGCCGCCGACAGGCTGGTGAGGCCGCTCGCGCTCTGCTCGCGGCCCAGCACCTCGATGGTCTGGGTCCGGGTGGCCCAGGCCGCCGCCGGGTTGAGCCTGACCACGACCGAGTTCACGATCGCGTTCGAACCCAGCTGGGTGGTCAGGGTGTTGGGGTAGCTGCCGCCCGCGCCCTCCCAGTAGGTGGCGGTGTCGTTGTCGTTGGCGTTCGCCGCGACGAAGGTGAAGACGCTGGAGTTGGCCGAGATCGGCTTGCCCCCGGCCAGGTTGGTCCCGCCGCCACCGCCGCTGCCGGTCCGCACCACGGTGTTGCTGCTCGCGGACTGGTTGCCGGCCGCGTCCTTCGCCTTCACGAAGTACGAGACGGTCGCGGTGTCGGGCTGGCTGTCCGGGTAGCTCAGGACGTTGCCCGCCACGCTGCCGCGCAGGGCGCCGTTGGCGTACACGTCGTAGCCGGTCACCCCCACGTTGTCGGCGGACGCGCCCCAGGCCAGCCGGACCTGGCCGGAGGCCGGCTGGGTGAACGTCAGCGTGGTGGGTGCGGACGGTGCCTGGGTGTCGCCGGAGGCACCCGTGCGGGTGACGGTGTTGCTGCTCGGGGACTGGTTGCCGGCCGCGTCCTTCGCCCTCACGAAGTAGGAGACGGTGGCGCTGTCCGGACGGCTGTCCGTGTAGCTCAGGACGTTGCCCGCGACGCTGCTGAGCAGCGTGTTGTCGGCGTAGACGTCGTAGCCGGTGACGCCGGTGTTGTCACTGGCGGCGTTCCAGGTCAGCTTGATCTGGCCCGCGGCGGGCTGGGTGTAGGCCAGACCGGAGGGGGCGGTCGGCGCCTGGGTGTCCCCGGTGGCCGGTCCGTAGACCTCGAACTCGGACAACTGCGCGGCCGGCCAGCCCGTGTTGGCGGTGACCTTCAGCCGGACGTACCGGGTCGTGGTGGTGTTCAGGTTCAGCGTCACCGTGTTCCCGGACGCCGGGTCGAACAGGTAGCCGGCGGAGGCCACCAGGTCGGCGAAGGTGGTCCCGTCGTTGCTGGTCTGCACCGTCAGGGTCTGGGTGCGGGCCTCCCAGCCGCCGGGCAGCTTCAGCACCAGCTTGTTGACCGGCACCGCCGCGCCGAGGTCGGCCTGGATCCACTGCGGCAGCGCGTTGTTGGCGCTCTCCCAGTAGCTCGCCCGGTTGCCGTCGTTGGCGTTCGCGGCGGTGTAGGCCTGCGAGGTGCTGCTGGAGGACAGTGTCCGGCCCAGGGCCAGGTTGCCGCCGGTGCCGGTGGCGCCGTGCACCTCCAGCTCGGAGATCTGCGCGGCCGGCCACCCGGTGTTGGCCGAGATCGCCAGCCGGACGTAGCGGGTGTTGGTCGCCGGGAAGGAGATCTTCACCGTGTTGGCGTTGCCGGGACCGAACGAGTACGCCGCCGAGCCGGAGACGGTGGTGAAGCTGGTGCCGTCGGCGCTGCCCTGGACGGCGAGCGTCTCGGTGCGGGTCTCCCACCCGCCGGGCAGCTTCAGCACCAGCTCGTCGACGCTGGTGCCGCTGCCGAGGTCGACCTGGACCCACTGCGGGAGCGCGTTGTTGCCGCTCTCCCAGTAGGTGTTCTGGTCACCGTCGTTGATGAAGCCCGCGGTCCGGCCGTCGGTCGCGCTGCTCGCGGAGACGGCTTTGCCGGCGGCGAGGTTGGGGCCGCCCGCGGCGCGCGCGGGCAGCAGCGGGCCGGCGACGATCAGCAGGCCGGCCGAGGCCAGCGCGGCTATCAGCCGGGGAAGGGGAGCTGTCGATCTCACTGGGGTCCTCTGGATCTCGTCAGGATGACAGGGTGGGGGCGCGGAGACGTGGAGAACCGTCTCCTCGGGTGCCGATCCGTGAGTGCCGTCCGGGTGTGCGGGCATGGCGATGCCCGGGTGTCCGGCGGTGTGAGGGGAGCCCGAGGGGGTGGGGCGCGAGCCGAGATCATCTGGAGCCTCCGGAGGAGGGGCCGACGTACTCAGGGCGGGTGGCGGCGCTCCGTCGGTCCGGGGCGCGGTCGAACGGCGGCCGGCGGTGGTGCGGCCGGCGGTGGTGCGGCCGGCCGGAGGGCGGAGCGGTGGCGCGGTGCGTGCTGCGGGGTGGAGCCGCGCCCGTCCCGTCGAGGACGGCGCGGCTGGCGGCGGGCGGCGGCACCCTCAGGCGGTCCCGTGCCCGCGGACCGGCCGTTCCCCGGGCCCGCCGCGGCCGGGGAGCCGGCCGGTCAGGCCCCGTGCAGCCAGACGGCGGTGTCCGCCGGGAGGTGTCCGTCCGCGAGCGGACCGCTGGCCAGCAGCACGGTGGCGCCGGTGGGCAGCGGCGCCGGGGCGGCCGAGAAGTTGACGACGCAGCTGAACCCGGTGCCCCGGCGGAAGGCGAGGACCCCGGCATCGCCGGGCAGCCACGCGAACGCGTCGCCGTGCGGACCGGCGTCGGCGCGCCGGACGGCGAGGGCGGTGCGGTAGAGCGCCAGCATCGAGCCGGGGTCGGCGCACTGCGCCTCCACGGTGAGCGCCGCCCAGTCGGCGGGCTGCGGCAGCCACGGCTCGACGCCCGGCGGCGAGAAGCCGTACGGCGCCGCGGTGCCCGACCACGGCAGCGGGACGCGGCAGCCGTCCCGGCCGGGGTCAGTGCCGCCGGAGCGCAGGTGCATCGGGTCCTGGAGCCGCTCGACCGGCAGGTCCTCGACCTCGGGCAGGCCGAGCTCCTCGCCCTGGTAGAGGTAGACGGCGCCGGGCAGCGCGAGCGACAGCAGCGCCGCCGCGCGGGCCCGCCGCAGCCCGAGGGCCAGGTCGGTGGGGGTGCCGAAGGCCTTGGTGGCGAAGTCGAAGCGGGTGTCCCGGCGCCCGTACCGGGTGACCGTCCGGGTGACGTCGTGGTTGCAGAGCACCCAGGTGGCCGGCGCCCCGACGGGGGCGTGCAGGGCCAGGGTGGAGTCGATCGAGGCGCGCAGGCCCTCGGCGTCCCAGGGGCGGGCGAGGAAGTCGAAGTTGAAGGCGGTGTGCAGCTCGTCGGGGCGCAGGTAGCGGGCGAACCGCTCGGCGTCGGGGAGCCAGACCTCGCCGATCAGGATCCGGGTGCCGGGATAGGAGTCGGCGATCGCCCGCCAGCTCCGGTAGATCTCGTGCAGTTCCTCCAGGTCGGCGTACGGGTGCGGATCGACGTCCTTGACGAAGTCGGGCAGCGAGGGGTTCTTGGCGAGCAGCGCCGCGGAGTCGATCCGCACCCCGGCCGCGCCGCGGTCGAACCAGAAGCGGAGGATCGACTCGTGTTCGAGGCGGACCAGCGGGTGCGCCCAGTTGAGGTCGGGCTGCTGCACGGCGAACAGGTGCAGGTACCAGTCGCCCGGCGTGCCGTCGGGGTCGGTGGTGCGGGTCCACGGGCAGCCGCCGAACTCGGACACCCAGTCGTTGGGCGGCAGTTCGCCGTCCGGGCCGCGGCCGGGTCGGAAGTGGAACAGCTCGCGCGCGGGGCTGCCGGGGGCCGCCGCCAGTGCCGCCCGGAACCAGGGGTGTTCGGAGGAGACGTGGTTGGGGACGATGTCCACCACGGTGCGGATGCCGAGTCCGAGCGCCTCGGCGATCAGCTTCTCGGCCTCGGCGAGCGTCCCGAACAGCGGGTCGACGTCGCGGTAGTCGGCCACGTCGTAGCCGCCGTCGGCCATCGGGGACGGGTACCAGGGGTTGAACCAGATGGCGTCGACACCGAGTTCGGCGAGGTAGGGGAGGCGGGAGCGGACCCCGGCCAGGTCTCCGGTACCGTCGCCGTTCCCGTCGGCGAAGCTGCGCGGGTAGACCTGGTAGATCGCCGCGTCGCGCCACCAGTCCGACGGCTCGGACGGGTGCCTGGGGTTCTGTCCCACGGTGGGGGGTCCTTTCGACTGGAAGCGGGAGGAGCGTGGTGGGCCGGGCCGTCGGCCCGCCCGCGGGGACGGGAGTCCTGGCCGGCGGCCGTTCGGGTGCGCCCGGGGCCCGGTCAGCCCTTGAGGCCACCGGAGGTGAGCCCGGACATGATGCTGCGCTGGAAGACCAGGAAGAACACGATGGTCGGCGCCGAGGCGATGGCCAGCGCGGCGACGATGACGTTCTGCGGGACGCCGGTGGCGAGTGACCTGATGCCGATGTTGAGCGTCTGGTCCGCCGGGTTCGGCTGGACGAGCATCGGCCAGAGGAAGTCCTTCCAGACGTTCACCACGGCGAAGATGGAGACCACCCCGAGGATCGGCCGGGACATCGGCAGCACGATCGAGCGCAGTGTCCGCAGCGGGCCGGCGCCGTCGATGGCCGCGGCGGCGAGCAGGTCCTGCGGGATGGAGTCGAAGAAGCGCTTCAGCAGGAAGATGTTGAAGGCGTTGGCGACCGTCGGCAGCCAGATCGCCCACGGGGTGCTGATCAGGTTGAGGTGCAGCAGCGGCAGGTCCAGCACGGTCAGGTACTGCGGCACGATCAGCACCGCCGACGGGATCATCAGCGTGGCGAGCATCATGCCGAGGACCACGTTGCCGAGGACCGGCCGCAGCTTGGAGAGCGAGTAGGCGGCGGCGACGTCGAAGACCAGCTGGAAGGCGAGGGCGCCGAAGGCGTAGTAGACGGTGTTGAAGAGCAACCGCCCGAGCTTGAGTTCCCTCCACGCGGTGGCGTAGGTGCCCCAGTGGATCTCCGACGGGAAGAGCGTCGGCGGGCTCTGGATCACCTCCTGGGTGGACTTCAGGCCACCGGTCACCAGCCAGTACAGCGGGCCGATGAAGACCAGGGTGAAGACGACCACCACGACGGTGAGGACCGTCCAGTAGACGGCCTTCCCGAGCGGCCGGTCGAGCTGGGTCTGCGGGACGAGCGTCCGCATCCGCGGTTCCTTGGCTGCCACGGTCGGCTCCCTTCTCAGTCGTTGTCGGCGGTGCGGCTCAGCCGCGCGTACAGGGCGGAGAACCCGGCGAGCACCACGAGCATGACCAGCCCGAGGGCCGAGGCGACGCCGTAGTTGTTGCCGCCCAGGTCGAAGGCGTACTCGTAGACCAGGTAGACGACCGTCATGGTCGAGTTCTGCGGACCGTTGCCGCCGGTGAGCAGGAACGGCTCCACGAAGACCTGCATGGTCGCGACGATCTGCAGCAGCAGGAGCAGCGACAGGATCAGCCTGGTCTGCGGGATGGTCACGTGCCAGAGCTTGCGCAGCAGGCCGGCGCCGTCCAGGTCGGCCGCCTCGTACAGCTCGCCGGGGATGCCCTGCAGGGCCGCCAGGTAGATGAGCGTGGCGCCGCCCATGTTCATCCAGGTGGCCGCGATCACCACCGAGACCATGGCGGTGTCCGGGGAGTTGAGCCAGGCCGAGGTGGGCAGGTGCAGGGTCTTGAGGATCTCGTTGAAGAGACCGTAGTCCGGGTTGTAGAAGTACTTGAAGAGCAGCACCGCGGCGACCGGCGGCATCATCACCGGCAGGTAGACCAGGATCCGCAAGTAGGCCTTGGCGTGCCGCAGTTCGTTGAGCAGCACCGCGACGAAGAACGGCAGGGCGAACCCGAGGACCAGCGCGAGCAGGGTGAACAGGAAGGTGTTGCGCCAGGCGTGCCAGAAGTCCGGATCCTCGAGGATCCGCCTCAGGTTGTCGAACCCCACCCAGGTGGTCCGGCCCCGCTTGGTCTTCTGGAAGCTCATGACGACTTCGCGGACCATCGGGTACCAGGTGAAGAAGCCGAAGCACACCAGGGCCCCGAAGAGGAACCCGTGCGCCGACAGGTTGCGGCGGACCTTCCGGCCGAGCCCCGAGCGCTCCCGGCCGCCGGTGCCGCGCCCGGTGGGGGCGCCGCCCGCCCGCGCGGGCCGGCGGTTGGTCTTGTAGGGGGAGATGGTCCCGGCCATCGGTTCTCCTGGTGTGCTGGCTCTACGGGCTGGTCGGACGGTTGCCGGGGCACGGGGGCCGGCCGGGCGGGCCGGCCCCCGTCCACCGCTACTGGAGGCTGGAGAGCACCTGGTTGGCCTGGCTCTCGGCGTCGGTCAGCAGCTTGTCGATGTTCGCGTTCCTGTCGGTCAGCACGGCGGAGACGGCGGCGTCCAACACCTTGTAGAGCTGCTGGGCGTTGGCGGGCTCGGTCTTGCCGGGGACCGGGGTCGAGACGTACGGCGCGTAGTTCTTCACCGGGACGGTCGCGCTGGCGGCCTTCGCGGCGTTGTCGGCCGCGAGCGAGGCGCCGCCGAAGAAGTTGGGCTGCGGGATGCCGACCGGCAGGCCGTCCGTCTTGTTGCGGGCGTAGTCGAACTGGCCCTTGCCCATGGTCAGGTACTTGAAGTTGACCCAGGCGACGCCGGCCTTGATCTGGTCGGGGGTGGAGCCCTTCTTGAAGAAGCGGCCGTCACCGCCGAGCAGCGCCGCCTTGCCGCCCGGCATCGGGCCCATGCCGTAGTCCTCGTAGTTGCCCTTGAGCGTCTGCACCATGTACGTGATGTCGTCCGGCGCGCCGACGTAGATGCCGAGCTTGTCGGTGGAGGTCTGCGTCATCAGGTCCGGCCACTTCAGGCCCTGGGCGCCGCCCATGGTGTTGTCCGTCCAGCGCATGTCGTACAGGTTCTGCAGGACCTGCTTGCCCTCGGCGCTGTTGAAGGCGGTCTTCTTGCCGTCGGCGGAGAGCATCGTGCCGCCGAGGCCGTACAGTTCGGCGGTGAAGTGCCAACCGCCCTGGTTGGTGGCGCTGTAGTCGCCGTAGCCGTTGACGCCGTTGCCGAGCGCGGCGATCTTCTTGGCGTCCTCGCGGATCTCGGCCCAGGTGGTCGGCGGCTTGTCGGGGTCCAGGCCCGCCTGCGCGAAGAGCTTGCGGTTGTAGATCAGGCCCATCTTGTAGTTGGTGACGGGCAGACCGTAGAGCTTGCCGTCGGCGTCCTTGAGGGTGGCGAGCACCGACGGGTCGATGTCCTTCAGCGCCGGGACGGTCTTGTCGTTCACGTACGCCGAGATGTCCGCCGCCGCACCGGCGTCGAGGATCTGGTTGGTGTCGGTGAAGTACGCGTAGAAGAGGTCGGGCTGGGTCTTGCCGGCGAGCTGCGCGGTGAACTTCGCGGGCTCCTCGCACGGCTGCCCGTCGGTGGCCTTGATCGTGACGTTCGGGTAGATCTTGTGGAACGCCGCGATGTCGTCGTCCCACTGCTTGCGCTCGGCCGGCTTGGTGGTCGGCGGCTGGCAGTCGGCGGTGATGGTGACCTTGGTGGCCGGGTCCAGCGGGGCCGTGGCGTCGCTCGCCCTGCCGTCGTCGCCCGACGACGACCCGCCGCCGGAGCTGCTGCACGCGGCGGCGGAGAACGCGAGGCCGGCGACGACGACCGCGACGGCCGATCTGTGGAGAAGCCCGTTTGTCTTCATGTTCGGGTGGACCCTTCTACAAGCACGGTGGGCACGGTCGGCGCTCGGGGCGCGGGAGGGCCCATGTAGTTCCGGTGGGGGCCGTGCTGTCCTGCGGACGGCACGGGGGCGTGCGACGTGCGGGTGAGGTGATGCACCAGGGTGAGCGGCTCTCGGTGCTTCCGGGGGCAGCCGTCACGGACCTTGCGCGGGCCCGGCGGTGGGTGCCCCTGGCGGCGCGGCTCACTTAACCACTCCTCGACAGATGACCACAAGATGTCGACGGGATTTCGCAAAAACACGATGCCAGGTCGTGACTTTGCGAACCGAGGGGCTTCGACCGGCCGATCCCCGGGCATGGCAGGAGGGTGCGAGCCACGGCTCGCACCCTCCAGGGAGCCCTTCCGACGGGCCGTCGGACACCCGCCGGGACGCCCGCTAGGACGCCCGCGGGCGACCTGCGGGGGCCGGTGCGGGAAGGCTCGGCGGGCCCTGACTCCGCCCCGACGCCGCGCTGCGGCCGGGCGCCGGACCGCTGGACGCCCGCACCACCAGATCCGGCTCGAAGGACACTTCGTCGTGGTCCACCCGGGCCCCCGCGATCTCGCTGACCAGCAGCTCCACGGCCGCCTTCGCCATCGCCTCGATCGGCTGGCGGACCGTGGTCAGCGGCGGATCGGTGCAGGTCATGAAGGGGGAGTCGTCGTAGCCGATCACCGAGAGGTCCGCCGGAACGGCCAGCCGGTGCCGGCGCGCGGCGCGGATCGTCCCCAGGGCCAGCGGATCACTGGCGCAGACGATCCCGGTCACGCCGTGCCGCAGCAGCCGCCCGGCCGCCGCCTGGCCGCCCTCGATGGAGAACAGTGCCCGTTCGACGAGGTACTCCGGCAGCTCGACCCCGGAACGCGCGGCGAACCCGCGCGCGGCGGCGAGCTTGCGGTTCGACGGGACGTGGTCCTGCGGACCGAGGACCAGGCCGATCCGCCGGTGCCCCAACTGCCGCAGGTGCCCGAAGGCCTGCTCCATCGCCACCGCGTCGTCGCAGGACACCCGGGGGAAGTCGAGCGCGCCGGTGCCGGCGTTCAGCAGGACGGTCGGCACACCCCGCTCGAACAGCTGGGCGTAGTGCCCGTGCGGGGCGTCGTCCTGGGCGTAGAGGCCGCCGAAGAACACCACCCCCGAGACCTGCTGCTGCAGGAGCAGGTTCACGTACTCCGGCTCGGACACCCCACCGGCCGTCTGGGTACAGAGCACCGGGGTGAAGCCGTGCTGCGCGAGCGCCGCCCCGACGCTCTCCGCGAAGGCCGGGAAGATCGGGTTCTGCAGCTCCGGCAGGACCAGGCCCACCAGCCGTGACCGCAGCCCGCGCAACTGCGTCGGCCGTTCGTACCCGAGCACGTCCAGCGCCGTCAGCACGGCCACCCGGGTGCTCTCCGACACGCCGGGCCTGTCGTTGAGCACGCGACTGACCGTCGCCTCGCTCATCCCGACCTTCTTCGCCACTTCCGCAAGTCGTCGAGTCATGCTTGCGATCCTAGGGCAGGAAGCTTGGAGGAATTTGCATCGATACGTCAAAATCTTCCGGTCACTACGTCATGATTCTCCGCCGCTCCGGGGTGGAGCGGCGGCGCTCGGAGTGTCGAGGTGGACCGGCGGTCCAGGAGGGCAGCGCGGTGACCGGCTGCCGCTACCCCACTGCCGAGCCGCGGCAGGTCGTCGCGTACGCCCCCGGCCGCTGCCCGCCGTGGGTGTTCGCCGAGGTGGGTGGGCCGCGGGTTCTTGCCCGGAGCGGGCCGATCCGCAGCCCGCCGCTGCCGGGTGCCGCCTGTCCCGGTCCGGGGTGCCTGTTCCCGGGGTGGGCGTGTCCCGGTCGCGGAGCCGCTGCGCCGGGCCCGACTGGCCACATCGTGTCAACTGGTTCTGTTGGAGCCACAGTTGCTTGCCGACAGCCCGGCCCGGACCTATCGTCGTCCCCGACACTGTCCAGGTCTGTGAGAGGAACTGCCATGGCCCCGCGCTCCGGGAACGACGCCGCCGTCGGCGCCACACCCCTCCGACGCCGTGCGCGGGTGGCACTGGCCGGCGGGGCGGTCGCGGCACTGCCGGTGGTCGGGCTGGTCGCCGCCGGCGCCGCCGCTGCCGAGCCCGTCCCGGTGACCGCCCGCGTGGCGGACAAGCCGCCGGTGAAGGCTGTCGCTGCCAAGCCGCCGATGAAGGTCGCCGCCGCCAAGCCGCCGGTGAAGGTGGCGGCTGCCAAGCCGCCGGCGAAGGTCGCCGCTGCCAAGCCTCCGATGAAGGTCGCCGCTGCCAAGCCTCCGATGAAGGTCGCCGCTCCCGTGCCGGAGCGGGTCACGGACAAGCCGCCGGCGAAGGTGGCCGCTGCGAAGCCTCCGGTGAAGGTGGCGGCTTCGGACCCGCGGCCGGTCGGAGCCCGCTGACCGTCTTCGGGCACGGCATGACGGCATGGCACATCACGGCGGATGACCGTGCGTCGCGAAGGTGGAGGCCCGCGCGCCGGGGTGGCCTCCGGTGCTTCCCCGGCGGCCACGTCGAGCCCACGCAGACACGAGGGCACCGGGGGAGGGTCGGCCGGTCAGACTCCGACGGTCGGGCGGGCGGCGAGCAACTCCTCAAGGCCTACGACGCGGTAGCCACGATCGCGCAGGCCGGTGATCACGGCGGGCAGGGCGGCGACGGTCTGCGAGCGGTCGCCGCCGCCGTCGTGCATCAACACCACGGAGCCCGGGCGGACCTGGCTCAGTACGCGTTCGGTGATGGCCTCGGGGCCGGGTCGTGACCAGTCCCTCGCGTCGACGTCCCAGAGGACCGTGGTCAGGCCCAAGCCGGCCACGGTGTGGAGCAGTTCGGGGCTGCGGCCGCCGTACGGGGGGCGCAGCCAGCGTGGCGGGCGGGGGCCACCGCCGGCGGCGTGGGTGAGGGCGTCGGCGGTGAAGCCGAGCTGGTCGGCGAGTCCGGCCGGGCCGAGATCGGGCAGGTAGGCGTGGGACCAGCTGTGGTTGCCCAGGGCGTGGCCCTCGGCCGAGATCCGGCGCACCACGGCGGGGTGGGCCAGGGCGTGCAGGCCGATGCAGAAGAACGTGGCAGGGGCGGCGTAGCGGGCGAGTACGTCCAGCACCTGCGGGGTGTACCGCGGGTGCGGGCCGTCGTCGAAGGTCAGCGCCACCAATGGCGCCGTAGCGCTGCCGCCGTTCAACAGGAGCCCGCTCGCGGCCAGTTGACGTTCGACTGGTCCGCTGGCCGTCTCCTTCGCGGTGATCTCGTCCTCGCGGCCGCTCATCGTCCAGCCCCCGGGCGGCAGGGCCGTCAACCCGGCGGATCGGCTGTGGCCGAGCGCGGCGAGCGTCTCCGCAGTTGCCTGATCCTCCATCAGAAGCGAAGGGTCGGCCCGGAGTACGGGTATGCCGGCGGACGCGAGCGGGGCGTCCATGATGCCGTTGGCACTGTCGAGGACCACCGCGAACCCGTCGGACTCCTGTCGCGCCAGCGCGACCAGCGCGGCCACCGGCGCTTCCACGCCGACGCGTTCGTACGTCTCGACGACCCCCGATGACCTGCCGTCCGCACCCGTCACGGCGATCCGGTAGCCCTCACGTGTCACACCCACACCCGCGAACCGCACTGTGCCGTGCCTCCCTCGGACCAACCGCATGGACCGATCGGGACCGGCCTGACGGCAGCGGCCCCCGCACGAGCCCGTCGGCGCCCCGATCGGTGGGCAGCCCAGATCATAGGACGGCGACCCGCCACCACGACAGGGCGTGTCGTGCCGCCGCGGCCGGCCGGGTCGGTCGCGACCGGCCGGTCGCGGTCGGCGCCGAGCGGACCCCTGACAGTGGCAGCTGGCAGAGTCTGCGCATGGACATAGCGACCACGCCCCACTCCTGGGCCGAGTGCACCGCCCTCTTCGAGCGCCGGGGCCTGCCCGTCTCCAGTTACGAGAACCTCTACGAGGAGGACTACGACGTCCACACCGGAGCACTGTCGATGCCCGGTGACCTGGACCTGGACGAGCTGGACCTGTACGGAACCGGCTGCGTCGTCGACGGCGACCTGCACGTCGCCGGCGCGGTGATCAACGTGGACGACGGCTGCCCCGCCCTCGTCGTGCTGGGCGATCTGCGGGCGGCGGCCGTCTACCTGGAGGGTGACGCCAAACTGATCGTCGGCGGGAGCGTCCGAGTCGGCGCCTTCGTGGGGAACATGACGGACAAGCTGGTGATGATCCACGGAGACCTGCGGGCCGACGTGACCGTCCTGTCCGCCGGGTTCGAGCCCGATCTGATCGGCGGGACGCTGCACGGCCCGGTGGTCGCCCCCGCCTACCTGGACCTCGCCCGGGACACCGACCCGGCCGACGTCCTGGTCCCCGAGGTGCTGCGCACGGAGGCGGACACCGACTCCGACGACCTGCGCTGCTTCGACGCCCCGGAGGTTCACGGGGGCCGCCTGCTGCGGCGCATCGAGGCGGGCCTGCCGCTCACCCCGGCCAACGCCGGCCCGGCGTAGCCCGGCGATCGCCCGCGCCGCCGCGACCGGCGGCGCGGGCCGCGGGCGGGCCTCACCGACTGACGGCCGGCCGCCTCGCGGAGATGCCGAAGGACGAGCGTCGGAGCCCGGTGTGTTGCGTAGTCGTGACCAGGCCGGGCGGGAGTCGTGATGCCGGCTCGCCGGGCCACGGGCTGCGAGCGCCCCGGCGGATTGACGGTCGGTCAGCTTCGGCCCGGGTGCTGGGAACGAATGGGTGGGAAAGCGTACGAACGGTCAGAAGCTACTGTCGAGTAGACCTTGACGGTTCGCTCCGCCCATTGCAACCCTCGTGATTGAAGCTGCGCGAAATCGTCTTATTGGAATCAAGTGCAAGCGCAGTCTTTGCTCTTCCGTACTGCCGTCCGCATGTGCCGCTGTCCCGGCACGAGTCACCCCCAGTGCCCGGAACCTCCAAGCGTGGAGGTGCCGGCGTCGTTCGCCAGGGCTCCCCCCACGCCCGGTGCACGAGCCCCGCGTGCCCGGTCAGCGGCGCGAATCGCGCCGTCCGGTCGCCCGTTCGCCGGGCGGCTCCGTTGTGTTCCCCCACTGAAGGAGTCAGCCATGCGCTGGTCGTACCGACGGGGCCGACGCCTCGTCGCACTCGCCACAGCCGCCGCCACCCTCCCGCTCACGGCCATGCTCTCCCCGGCCGCCGCCGATACGCCCGTACCCACCCCCGCCGTGGTGCCGCAGCCGGTCTCGCAGCAGGCGGTGTCCGGAGCGGGGTTCACCCTCACCGCGGGGACGCGGATCGCCGTCCTCTCCGACGACACGGCGGCGAGGGGCGTCGGCAGCTACCTGGCCAACCTGCTCGCCCCCGCGACGGGTTACTCCCTCCAGGTCGTCGGCGGCACCACGGCGCCGGCGGACGCCGTCGTCCTCGATCCCCGGGGCCCCGCGTCGCTGGGCGCCGAGGGATACACCCTCTCCTCCGGCAGCGGCGGCGTCGTCGTCACCGCGAACGGGGCCCAGGGCCTGTTCCGCGGGGTGCAAACCCTTCGCCAACTGCTGCCCGCCGAGGTCGAGTCCACCACCAGGCAGTCCCGGACCTGGACGGTGGCGCCCACCCAGATCTCCGACTCGCCCCGCTACGAGTACCGGGGCGTGATGCTGGACGTCGCCCGCCGCTTCTTCCCCGTCGCCCAGGTCAAGCGCTACATCGACGAAGCCGCCGCCTACAAGATCAACAAGCTGCACCTGCACCTGACCGACGACCAGGGCTGGCGCATCGCCATCGGAGCCCTGCCCAACCTGACCAAGGTCGGCGCGAGCACGCAGAGCGGCTTCACCGGCGGCACCGACTGGTACTACACGGCGGCGGACTACCAGGAGATCGTCTCCTACGCCGCCTCCCGCTTCATGACCGTGGTGCCCGAGATCGACGGCCCCGGGCACACCTGGGCCGCCCAGACCTCGGTGCCCGAACTGCGCTGCGACAACAAGTACGCGCGCCCCTACTCCGGCTTCGACGTCGGTGTCAGCCTCTACTGTCTGCGTGACCAGCAGCACAAGGACGCGACCAGGGACTTCCTGCGGACCGTCATCAAGGCCGTCGCCGAGATGACCCCCGGCCCCTACATCCACCTCGGTGGCGACGAGACTCCGCAGGCTACCCCGGAGCAGTACGACTCCTACGTCGACTCCGCCACCACTGCCGTCAGTGCGGCGAACAAGACCACCATGGGCTGGCACCAGCTCGGCCAGTCCCCGCTCCCCGCCGGCAGCCTGCTCCAGTACTGGGGAAGTGCCAGTGACCAGAGCAGCATCGGCACCGCCGCGGAGAGCGAGAGCATCAGGTTCCTCCGCGACGGAGTCGCTCAGGGCGCCACGTTCATCATGTCGCCGTCCGATCACGCCTACCTGGACATCAAGTACGACGCCGCCACCCCCTACGGTCTGAGCTGGGTCGGCTACGTGCCGGTGCAGAAGTCCTACGAGTGGGACCCGGCCACCGTCACCGGCAAGCCGGACGGCACCGGCGTCGTCGTCCCGGCCCAGAAGGTCGCCGGTGTCGAGGCCGCCCTCTGGACGGACCGCGCCTACGAGGGCAGCAGCGCGCTGCCGACCAGCGGCACCCGGTGGCCGGCGCCCCAGGAGTACGCCGACTTCATGAGCTTCCCCCGGCTGCCCGCCCTCGCCGAGGTCGGCTGGAGCCCGCAGTCCGCCCGGGACTGGACCAGCTTCCGTCAACGCCTGGGCCAGCACGGCCAGCGCTGGACCGCCGCCGGCATCGGCTACTACCCCGCCCCCGACGTCCCCTGGGCCGGCCCGTCCGGATCCGGCCTGAACGGGATCCGCACCGTCACCACCGGCGGCAAGGCCCTGGACGTCCCGGGGTCCTCCCGCACCCCCGGTACCCAGCTCGTCACCTGGACCGCACACGGCGGTGCCAACCAGAAGTGGTCCTTCACCCGCCAGAGCGACGGGACCTACACACTCGTCAACCAGGCCTCCGGGCTCTGCGCTGACGTGAACGGTGCATCGACCGCGGCCGGCGCGGCCATCGTCCAACGGACCTGCACCGGCGGCGTCAGCCAGCGCTGGAACGTCACCCCGGTCAGTGGCGGCTACACCATGGCCTCGGCCAACAGCGGACTCCTGGTCACCACGGCCTCGACCGCCAACGGTGCCCTGATCACCCAGCAGGCCGCCACCGGAACCGCCCTGCAGAGGTGGACCATCAGCTGACCGGGCCTGCTCGTGCCCGCCGGTCACGTCGTCGGCGGGTCCGGCCATCGACCGACTGACGAGTCGGCCGTCCCGCAAGGGGTGGGCCGGCCTGTCGGCGACATCGGGCGCCTGTTGTTCCGGCCCGATCCGTCCCACCCGGCCCGCGGGGTGGGACGGGTCGGGCCCGCGCGCGGGCCCGACCCGTCCGGGGTCCGCCCGATTCTGGTCCTGACGGGAGCCGTCGGACCTTCGCCCGACCGTTCCCCGGGCGCCTCGGGCGCCTCGGGACCGTTCGCGTGCCGCGCCGCCGTGCCGCGCGGGGTGTCACTTTCGTTCCCGGGGGGCGGGGTCCGTCCGGCCGGCGTGTGGGTGAACCCCGGTGCCCTCTGGGGTGGTTGTGCCGGTAGGGTCGTCGCACCGTCGGGTTGTCGCACGTCGTCCGTGTCCGCCGCGCGGCGCTTCGGCCCTGCCCGGGGACCGGCACCGTCCGGCAGCTCGTCCGGCACACCGTCGAAGCGATCCGAGGAGCACCCGTCATGACGTCCGAATCAGCCCCGGTGACCGATCTCGACGGGTGGGACGCCACGTTGGCCGACGCGTTCGCGGTCCTGCTCGGCGCGGAGCCGGTCGCGGACCCCGGCGCCGAATACCGGGTCTACTACGCGTCGGACCCCCTGGACGAGTTCCTGTTCCCGAACCCCTGGGCCACACCGGAGGCGCTGGCGGGCCGGGAGCCGAGGCATCTCCCGGACACGGACGGCCCGCACCCCTTCTCCCCGTGGACCTGGCGGTTCGACCTGGGCGGGTCGCTGTTCCGGTTCGATGCCGACCTGCTGGCGGCGACGGGGGCGTGGGGCGACGGCGGACACAAGGGCCCCCGGCCGTTCGACGACGCCTTCGTCGCCGACCTGCGTGCCGTCGCCACGGTCGGCGAGGACGGCGAGGCGCTGGTGAGCGGCGCGGAGTTGGGACCGCTGCTGGGCCGCCACGGGATCGACCTCACCACCGGGGCGTCCGAGAAGCTGAACGGCTGGCTGACCGTGCTGCTGCGCGTCGCGACCGACGGTACCCTCATCGACGCGATGCGGGCCGCCACGTTCACCGAGCGTGGTCCCGCCCACCTGGTCTCGACCGACGACCTGTCGGGCTCCGACCGTGTCGACGGGCCGTGGGGGGACCGGCTGGGCGCCGTCACGGACCCCGCGCTGCGCGACCATCTGCGCATGCTCTGCCGCAGCGAGCAGGCCGCCCGGAGCGGTGGCGGCTTCTACTACGGCACCGACGGCTGGCCGTGGAGCGACCTTCTGGAGGCGGTCGGCTGTTCGCCGGTGGCGGGTTGGGGGTTCGGTGAGTCCCAGGCCGGTACCGCTGTGGTGCGGTCGCCGGACGCTCCGGGCGCCCCTCGGGGGTGAGCCGGCCCGCGCGCACCGGCCGTCGCCGGCCGTTCGTGTCGACGCGGTGGATCACGTCGGTCCCCTTCGGCGCTGGCGCAGTTGTCGTAGGAGCCGGTTACGCTCCGCGCCATGGATGATCAGTTGTGGGTCGGTGCGCGGGATCGTGTGCGGGCGTTGGCGGACGTAGCGGCGCAGCCGGGATCACGTCCCGCCGTATTCGGAGCGAACGGCCATGCGTTCCGCCTCGACCCCGTGTTGTCCGTGGCGGAACTCGCGGGACTGGAGGCGCAGATCGGGGTTCGGCTGCCCGAGGAGTACCGGACGTTCCTGCTGCGGGTCGGTGCCGGCGGCGCCGGACCCGCGTACGGCACCTTCCCCGTTCGACGGACGGCCGACAGGTGGGGGTGGGAGGGGGACGGCGCGGATCTGGCCGACTGGTCCCGACTCGCCGAGCCGTTTCCCGCGGCCCCCCTGGACCCGACGGCCCTGAGGACACTGCTGGAGCGGTGCCCCCAGGAGGAGGACTTCACGGACACCGACGAGGACTTCGACACCGCCTACGAAGCCTGGGACGAGCAGTGGGGCGAGGTGATGTGGGCCCCGCAGCGCACGGTCGGCGCGATCGTCCTGTGCCACCTGGGCTGCGCGGCGCGGCAGTGGCTGGTGGTCAGCGGCCCCGAACGCGGCCGGATCTGGAACGACGACCGGGCCGACGAGGTCGACCTGGCCCCGCTCCTGGACACCGGCGGCCGGCCGGTGACGTTCGCCCGCTGGTACCTGGACTGGCTGGACGCGGCCGAACAACAGCTGTCCGGCACGCCGCGGTGACACCCATCCGGTAGCCGTGCAACCGGCGCGCCGGCGCCGTGACCGGCCCGGTCCGTCGTCACGGGCACAAACGGTCATCGGTCCGCCTGTGACGGCAGCCGGGGCACGTCATGGAGGGTCGTCCCGCATGGAGCGTGCCAACTCGAAGGCTTGCTGTGCTCGGGTGGCGGACAGACGTCGTGCCTCCCGGTAGCAGTGCTGCCGCCTCTGCCGCCTCCGACGGCGGAGGTAGCAGAGGCGGCAGAGGCCGGGTCGGATCGACGTCCGTCAGCGCGGCCGGGTCATGTGCGTCGATCCTGAGCAGAGTCCCAGGTTCGGCTTCGGTGAGCGGGAAATCTTGCGGTGAACAGTGCGTCAAGTGAACCCCTTTCACCGGTCCGAGCCGAAGGATCTTCGGTTTCGATGGGGCGGGAGAGGCGCGGGGCAGGCTACCCGTCGAGCGGGATCGTCTCGACGGTGTTCCAGGAGATCTGCCGGACGGAGGTGTCGGAACCGGCCGGCGGGGCCCGCCGCCACCGCACGTCGACGAGGGCGATCCGGCGGACGGTGAACGCGGCGTGGCCGGGCCGGACGCGGTGGATGAGCTGGGCCGGCGCGTCGGTGTCGGTGTCGGCGTGGGCGTACCCGGCGGTCATGTGCAGCACGCCGAGCGGGTAGGCCGTCGAGTCGGGGCCACGGGCGCCGTGGACGGCGGCGCGGACCAGGCGCTGGAGCTCCGCCAGCCGGTCGTCGGGGTGGAGGTCGAGGCGTACGCCGGTGCGGTAGGCGATCGGCGCGCCGGCCTGGAGCGCGATCGGGCCGAGGCCGGCCACCGCGCCGCGGACCCGGTCGGCGAGGTCACGGCGTTCGGCGGGGCCGACGGCGTCGGCCGTGGCGTCGGTGACCATGTCGAGCGTGATGTGCGCGCGGTGGTCCGGGAGCGGCTCGACCGGCAGGCGGGCCAGGGCCACGCGCAGGTCGCCGAGCAGGGTGTGCAGGGCCGACCCCGGGGGCAGCTCCGGGAATGCGTAGAGCTGGAGGACCCGCAGGCCGTCGGGCCACGGGGCGGTGCCGAAGCTGGGGTGGAACGCCTTCACGGAGCCTCCTCGGTGGCGGCCGGCACCGGAGCGCCGGGGCCGGTGGGCGGCGCGTCGCCGTGATCGGACCCCTGGCGGGGGTCGGGGACCGCGGGCCGCTCGGCGGTCGAGGTCCGGGCCGCCGCCCCGTCGGGGGCCGGTTCGGGAGAGGTCCGATCGTCGTTGGTGTACTGCGCGGCCTGGAGGGAGTACGCCTCCCGGTAGCGGGTGGGCGGCCGGCGTTCCATCAGTTCCTCGTGGCTGCCCTGCTCCACGAGCTGCCCGCGGTGGAGGACGAAGACGCGGTCGGCGCGCGCGGTGGCGGCGAGGCGGTGGGTGATCAGCACGACGCTGGCGCCCAGGTCGGCCAGGCCGCGGATCTTCTCGAACGCCTCGATCTCCGCCTTGGCGTCCATCGCGCTGGTCGGCTCGTCGACGACGATCAGGTGCGGGAGGCGGCCGCCCGGACCGGGGGTGGTCACCCGGAGGCGCAGCCGGGCGAGGGCGACCCGCTGCCACTGCCCGCCGGAGATGCCGGCGCCGCCCTTGAAGCCCTTGCCGAGGAGGGTGTCCCAGCCGCGGTCGAGGTCGGCGAGGACCTGGTCGAGGCCCGCGAAGTCGGCGGCGGCCTCCAACCGGGCCTGGTCGCAGGGGACCTCGGGCCGTCCGAGGAGCAGGTTGGCCCGCAGGGTGAGGGTCCACCGCTGGAAGTTCTGGGCGAGCAGGGCGATCCCGGCGAACAACTGCGCGCGGTCGGCGCCCGCGGTGTCGACGTCGTCCCAGAGGACGCGGCCGCGCTGCGGTTGGTAGACCCCGCAGAGCAGGTGCGCGAGGGTGCTCTTGCCCGAGCCGTTCTCCCCGACGAGGGCGACGACCTGGCCCCGGCGGACGGTCAGACTGACCTGGTCGAGGGCGGGCGTGTCCTTGCCCGGGTAGGTGAAGGTGACGTCCTCGACGCGGATCTCCTCGGGCCGCTCGGGCAGCGGTGTCCCGCCGGTGGGGATCGCCCGGCGGTGGCCCTCGCGGCGCAGCCGGTCGAGGTCGGCGACGAACAGGCTCTCCTCGTAGAGGCTGTTGATCTGGGCGACCAGCCCGGCGATGGAGGCGGAGCCGGTGCGGATGGCGACCACGGCGGTGCCCGCGACGGCCAGGGGCATCGCCCCGACGACGACGAGCCGGCCGAGCACGGCGAAGGCCGCGACGGTGGCGAGGCCGGCGAGTGCGGCGGAGAGCAGGTCGGTGCGCGCCTTCGCGGTGGCGAGCCCCGCCTGCTCGCGCTCCGCGGCGCGGGCCAGCTGTTCGTAGTGCTGGAGCAGGAAGGGGCCGCACGCGTGGACACGGAGTTCGGCGGCGGACCAGGGGCGGATCATCATGTCGGCGAGGAGACTGCTGGCGCGGTTGTGCTGGAGCATCGCCCGGGTCGACAGGTAGCGGCGGCGGGCCGTGCGGACCGCGCCCCAGCCACGCGGGGCGGTGATCAGCAGCAGCATCGGCAGCAGCGCCGGGTGGAGCACGGACAGCACGCCCGCGGCGGAGACCAGGGCGAAGACGGCGGTCAGGACGGCGGTGGCCTGGCCGAGGATGTGCTGGATCGACCCGGCGCCCCACCGGGCGCTGTCCACCTCGGCCAGGAACTCGTCGTCCTCGATCGCCGCCAGCTCCGACCGGGCGACGATCTCCAGGAAGTCGACGGTCGCCTGGCGGAACACCGCCGGTTCGAGACGGCCGGACGCCCGGCCGGACAGGGCGGAGAGCACCGCCGACAGGCCCATCACGGCGGCGACGGCGACGATCGAGGGCAGCGCGCCGTGCAGGACGGTCGAGACGTCACCCGGCGTCAGCAGGTGCCCGAGGGCGGCGTTGGTGGCGATCAGCGCGACGGCGGCCGCGACGCCGCGCAGGAGCTCGGCCGCGACCAGGGTCACGAGCGCACCCCGGTCGGCGGCCCAGGCCATCCGCCCGGCCAGCCGCAGGAACCGGGGCATCTGGCGGGCGATGGTCCAGAAGGTGACCTCGGCGCCCGCGAACTCGTGCTTGGCCCAGCCGTAGTCGTAGCGCATCGGCCCGCCGAAGAGCAGCCTCTCACTGGCGGAGACCGGTGGGTCCTCGGCCGTTGCGCTGGTCGCTCCGGTGGCCGCTCCGGTGGTCGCTCCGCCGGTCGCTCCGGCGGTGGGTGCGTTCATGACTCTCCTGTCGTCGTCCGGGTGCCAGGCTTCGCCTTGTGCGGGGTCGTGCAGGTCGGTCGGGCCGCTCCTCCGTCGGGGGCGTCCGTCGGGGGCGTCCGTCGGGGGCGTCCGTCGGGACGGTCCGCCCGGGTCGGTCGCGCTGTTCATCCGGTGCGTTCGGTGCGGCCGGACGGCTGATCCTGACAGCCGGGGAGACGCTCCGGGGCGACTCCTGAGGACGGATCACCCGATCGGGAACCCCGGTCCGGACAGCCGAAGCAGCAGCGCGGCGCCGGGCGTTCCGCGCCCGGGCGTCTGTCGAAAGCGCGTGCGGCGGCGGACGCGCCGTAGTACTCCTGGAGTCAGGGAGTCAGGTTCGTTCTCGTGGGGAGTCGTTGATGGCCGTTCGCCGGGTCGTGCCCATCATCCTGTCCGGAGCGGCGCAGGAGAGCCGGGAGTTCTACGGGCTGCTGGGCTTCGAGGAGGTCATGAACCACGGGTGGATCATCACGCTCGCCTCGCCGTCCAACCCGACGGCGCAGATCAGCGTCATGACCGAGGACAGGACGGCGCCCGTCGCCCCTGACCTGAGCGTCGAGGTGGACGACGTGGACGCGGCGTACGCGGTGATGCGCGCGAGCGGGGCGGAGATCGTCCACCCTCTGCAGGACGAGGAATGGGGAGTGCGGCGGTTCTTCGTGCGTGACCCCGGCGGACGGGTGATCAACGTCCTGGGGCACCGTTGACGGGTCCGCCCCCGGACGCCCCCACGTCGGGGCCGGCCCCGACGGAACGCCCGGCCGGGAGCGGCCGAGAGGGGCGGCGGCCCCGCCGCTCCCTCACCCAGCCTGCCGGGCGGGAGGAACGGGACCGCACACCCCCACCTGGGGCCGGGTGTCGGAGGTGTCAGAGGTTGAGGGCGGGGCGGTGGTGGTCCAGCCACAGGGCGAGGTCCACCACCCGTTCCAGTCGCAGCCGGTGTCCCCACTGGAGCTGGTCGGCGGGGGTGTCGAGGGCGGTCCCGATCACCGTCTCGTCGGCGATGTCGCGCACGTGCGGCGCGTCCAGCGCGTCCCGGGCGAGGGCCTGGAGGCCGCTGTTGTAGGCGGGGTGGTGGGTGGCCGGATAGTGGTTCTTCGGCCGCCACAGCACCGAGTCGGGGGCGATGCCCCGGCCGACCGCGCGCAGCAGGCTCTTCTCCCGGCCGTCATGGCTCTTCATCGCCCAGGGGGTGTTGAAGGCGTACTCGACGAGGCGGTGGTCGCAGTAGGGGACGCGGACCTCCAGCCCCTGGGCCATCGAGAGCCGGTCCTTGCGGTGCAGCAGCTGGCGGAGCCAGCGGGTGAGCGAGAGGTGCTGCATCTCGCGCTGGCGGTGTTCCTCGGGCGTCTCGTCGTCCAGGTGCGGGACGGCGCCGAGCGCGGCGCGGTAGGTGTCCTCGCGGTACTCGCCGATCCGCAGGGTGCGGGCGAGCTCGGGGTGGAGCGGCATGGCGGCCTCGTCGCCGGTGACGAGCAGCCAGGGGAAGGTACGCGCGGCCAGCGCCTTGGGGGAGTGGAACCACGGGTAGCCGCCGAACACCTCGTCCGCGGCCTCGCCGGAGAGGGCGACGGTGGAGTGCTCGCGGATCTCGCCGAAGAGCAGGTAGAGCGAGGTGTCCATGTCGCCGACGCCGATCGGCGAGTCCCGGGAGGCGACGACGGCTCTGCGGTGCTCGATGTCCAGGAGGGCGAGCGGGTCGAGGACCACGGTGGAGTGGTCACTGCCGATGAAGGCGCCGGCCTCGGTCGCGAAGGGTGTGTCGTGACCGGTGCGCAGCACGTCGCCGGTGAACCGTTCGGCCTGGTCGCTGTAGTCGACGGCGTAGGAGCGCAGTCTGGCCCCGGCCCCCTCGGTGAGCCGGAGCTCGTCGGCGACCAGGGCGGTGACGACGGTCGAGTCGAGGCCACCGGAGAGCAGGCTGCAGAGCGGGACGTCCGACTCCAGCTGGCTGCGGGCCGCGCGGTCGACGAGCGCCCGGATCCGCTCGGTGGTGGTGTCGAGGTCGTCGGTGTGCGGGTGGGCGGCCAGGGCCCAGTAGTCGCGCTCGTGGCGGCCTCCCCGGTCGAGCACGAGCAGGCCGCCGGGGTGGAGCTCGCGGACGCCGGACCAGACGGTGGGGCCGGTGGAGAAGAGCAGGCTGTACGCCTCGCGCAGGCCGTCGGCGTCCACGGTCGGGGTGACCTCGGGGTGGGCGAAGAGCGCCTTGGGCTCCGAGCCGAAGACCAGGCCGCCGTCGACCTCGGCCCAGAACAGCGGCTTGACGCCGAGCCGGTCGCGGACCAGCAGCAGACGTTCGGCGCGCTCGTCCCAGATCGCGAACGCGTACATGCCCTCCAGGTGGTCGACCAGGGCGTCGCCCCACTCCTGGTAGGCGCGGAGCACGACCTCGGTGTCGCTGCGGGTCGCGAAGTGGTGCCCTCGTTGCGAGAGTCGTGCCCGCAGCTGGTGGTGGTTGTAGACCTCGCCGCTGTAGGTGAGGACGACCTGGGCGCGGTCGGGGCGGTCGGGGCGGTCGGTCATGGGCTGGGCCCCGCCCGCGAGGTCGAGCACGGACAGTCGGCGGTGACCCAGCGCGGCGTGGGCGCCGAGCCAGACGCCGCCCGCGTCGGGACCGCGCAGGGCCAGGGTCGAGGTCATCGCCTCGATGACCGGGGCGCCTGGGCGCAGGTCCTGGTGGAAGGACACCCAGCCGGTGATTCCGCACATGTGCGAGCTCCTGACGTGACGCGGGAGTGGGCGAACGGACCCGGTCGGACCGGCCCGGGCCCCGGTCGGGGATCGGGCCGGTCCGACCGCGGGGCCGCATGTCCTGCTCCCCGGAGTCCCGGATGCCGCGGGCGACGGCATCCGGTCCACCAGTCGGGTCGGCCCCCGGCCGAGTTCCGCTCCTCTGCGGGAGTCCTCCGGTGAACGGGCGAACGACTCCGGCGGCGCCGACGGCTAGGCGGTGAGGGGCCAGTAGACGGCGGTGGCGTCGTCGTGCGGCTTGAACCGGGGCCAGCGGCGGCCGTCCGGATCCTGCTCCTCGGCGGCCCGCACGCGGTCGATCAGGGCGGCGGGGCCCTCGGTGGGGAGCAGGTCGAGCAGGTCCGGCCAGGTGGCCTGGCGGTAGGCGTCCACGTAGTCGGCGACGCCGTCGCTGAGCAGGGCGGCGGCCCGGAGTCCGGCGGCGGGCAGGGATCCGGTCACGGCCTCGGCGGCGCTGTGCGGGTCGGCCCCGGCGACCCAGTAGCCGCCGGGGACGTTGCGGTAGCCGAGTTCGGCGGTGATGTAGGCGCGGCGGGCGGCGGCGTGGCGGTCGGTGCCGAGCGGGAGGAGAGCCATCTCGGCCCAGAGCTCCCGGAGCCGGGGGATCCGCTGGACCCGGCGGTCACTGATCACGTGGTGTCCGTCGGTGGTGGCGAGGAGGATGGTGGAGTCGTGCAGGGCCAGGTGGTCGACGGTGTCCTGCCGGCGGCGCACGATGGCCACGGTGGAGGAGGGCGTCCCGGGATTGCGCAGGTCACAGGTGCCGCGGTGGTCGTCGGCGACCTGTTCGACGGCCCGGCCGAGGGCCTCGGCGAGCGGTACGGGGTTCGGGAGGAGCGTGGCGAGGAGGTGGGCGCCCAGCTGGCGCACGTACCAGTGCACGCCGTGCAGGCAGCCTCCGCCGTCCTCGCTGGGGCCGCCGGCGCCGTCGAGGAGGACGGCGAGGTCCGGCGTGATGATGGCCAGGTCCTGGTTGGGCAGATCGGGGCGGGCGGGCCGGCTCGCCGAGAGGGTGTTCAAGCGTGGCACCTTGCGGTAGGGGCGGACGGCTCTCGGCGGTGAGGCCGAGGTGGTTAGGCGGACAGGTGGAGCAGGAGGCCCGGGCCGGCTCAGGCCGTCCGGCGGGCGCCGGCGGAGGGGACGGCGGTGAAGGTGCGGGGGGCGGTGTGGCCCGACCGCCGGAAGGCGCTCTCGACCGCGGCGGTGACGGCGGGCACCGCCGCGGACTCGACGAGGGCGATCACCGAGCCGCCGAAGCCGCCGCCGGTCATCCGGGCCCCCAGCGCGCCGGCGTCGACGGCGGTCGCGACGGCGAGGTCGGTCTCGGGGCAGGAGACGCCGTAGTCGTCGCGCAGTGAGGCGTGTCCACTGGTCAGGATGGGCCCGATCGCCCGCAGGTAGCCGTCCTGCACGAGGGCCACCACCTGCTCGACGCGCGCGTTCTCGCTCACCACGTGCCGTACCAGGGGGCGGAGTTCGCCCGGCAGCCGGTGCAGGGCCGCGCCGAGTCCGTCCGGGGTGACGTCGCGCAGGGCGGGCACGCCGAGGAGGGCGGCGGCGCGCTCGCAGCCGGCCCGCAGCTTCGCGTACTCGCCGTCGGCGAGGTCGTGCTTGACGCGGGTGTCGATGACCAGGAGCCGCAGTCCGGCGCCCGTGAGGTCGAGCGGGACGTGCCGGGCGGACAGGTCCCGGGTGTCGAGGAACAGGGCCTCGCCCTGCAGGGAGCAGACGGACGCCATCTGGTCCATGATCCCGCAGGGGACGCCGACGAAGGCGTTCTCGGCGCGTTGGGCGATCAGGGCCAGTTCCGGCCCGGTGAGGCCGAGTTGGTGGAGGTCGTTGTAGGCGGAGGCGGTGACGCACTCGATCGCCGCCGAGGAGGACAGGCCCGCACCGGTGGGGACGTCGCTGTCGATGTGCACGTCGGCACCGCCGACCGGGTGGCCGGCCTCGCGCAGCGCCCAGACGACGGCGGCCGGGTAGCGCGCCCAGCCGTCCACGCTGCCGGGGGCGAGGGTGGTGACGTCCAGCTCGACGGTCCGGCCGTCGCCCTGTTCGCTGTACAGGCGCAGCAACCCGTCGGTGCGGGGGCGGACGCGGGCGCGCGCGGCGTGGGGGAGCGCGATCGGCAGGACGAACCCGTCGTTGTAGTCGGTGTGTTCGCCGATCAGGTTGACCCGGCCGGGAGCGGTCCAGACCCCGGCCGGGGCGGCGGGCGTCGCGGTGTCGGGGGTGGGGTCCGGGTTCATCGGCCGTGCCGCCTCTCGGTGCTCCGCTCCTGGGTGAACTTCCAGGCGTCGGCGACGATGTCGTCCAGGTTCGGACGGCTCGGGGTCCAGCCCAGGGCCTGGTGGGCGCGCTCGGCGGAGGCCACCAGCACGGCCGGGTCACCCGCGCGACGGCCCGAGGTCACCACCGGGATCTCCCGGCCGGTGACGCGCTTGACCGACTCGATGACCTCGCGCACCGAGAAGCCGCTGCCGTTGCCCAGGTTGCAGATCAGGTGCTCGCCCGACGTGGCCGCGTCCAGGGCCAGCAGGTGCGCCTCGGCCAGGTCCGCGACGTGGATGTAGTCGCGGACACAGGTGCCGTCCGGGGTCGGGTAGTCGTCGCCGTACACCGCGATGTGCTCGCGCTGTCCGAGGGCGGCCTGGAAGACCAGCGGGATCAGGTGCGACTCGGGGTCGTGCCGCTCGCCGACGGCGACACCAGAAGAACTGCCGTACGCGCCGGCCACGTTGAAGTAGCGCAGCGAGACGGCGGCCAGGCCGTGGGCGACGGCCTCGCTGGTGATCAGGTGGTCGACGGCCAGCTTGGTGGCGCCGTAGGTGTTGGTCGGCGCGGTGCGGGCGGTCTCGGAGATCGGCACCGACTCCGGCTCGCCGTAGGTGGCGGCGGTGGAGGAGAACACCAGCTTGCGCACGCCCGCCGCGCGCATCGCGCCGATCAGCTCCAGCGAGCCGGCCACGTTGTTGCGCCAGTACTTCTCCGGGTCCACGACCGACTCGCCGACCTGCGAGGAGGCGGCGAAGTGCAGCACCCCGTCGAAGGAGGCGTCGAGCACCGTGCCGGCCTCCTGGATCCGCCCCTGGACGAACTCGGCACCGGCCGGGACACCCTCGCGGAAGCCGGTGGAGAGGTCGTCCAGGACGGTCACCCGGTGTCCCGCCTCCAGCAGGTGGGCGGCGACCACGCTGCCGACATAGCCGGCGCCACCCGTGACCAGGTACGTACTCATGACGAGACCTCCCGCAGGCGCTGTGCGGCCGCCTCCGGCGAGACGTCGTTGACGAACGCGTCCATGCCCGACTCGACCCCGGCGAGGTACTTGAGTTTGCCCGCCGTCCGGCGGATCGTGAACAGTTCCAGATGCAGGGCCAGTTCGGGGGCGCCGACGGCCGGCGCCTGGTGCCAGGCCGCGATGTACGGGGTGTGTGCGGTCGGCCCGTCGCTCCCCGACTCGGCGAACAGGCGGTCGAAGCGGCGCAGCAGTTCCAGGTAGAGGGCGGGGAACTCGGTGCGCTCCGCCTCGTTCAGGTGGGTCAGGTCGGCGACCCGCCGGTTCGGGTAGAGGTGCACCTCGTAGGGCCAGCGGGCGGCGAACGGCACGAACGCGGTCCAGTGCCGGCCGGTCAGCACCACCCGTACCGGGTCGGCGAGTTCGGCGGCCAGCACGTCCTCGAAGAGGTTGCGGCCGGTGGTGACGCGGTGCAGGTCGGCCCGTTCCAGCATCCGGGTGGTGCGCGGCGGGACGAACGGGAAGGCGTAGATCTGGCCGTGTGGATGGGCGAGGGTGACGCCGATCTCGGCGCCGCGGTTCTCGAAGATGTACACCTGCTTCACCTCGGGCAGCCGGGACAGTTCCGCGGTCCGGTCCGTCCACGCGTCGAGGACCAGGCGGGCCTGGGGCTCGGTCAGGTCGGCGAAGGACGCTCCGTGGTCGGCGGTGAAGCACACCACCTCGCAGCGTCCGGTGCCTGCCCGGGCCTCGGCCACCCGGTGGCCGAGGCGCGCGGGTTCGGCGTGGGCGGCCAGCGAGGGGAAGCGGTTCTCGAAGACGGCGACCCGGTAGTCGGCGGCGGGGATCTCGCTGAGCCGGCCGTCGCGGGAGGGGCAGAGCGGGCACTCGTCCGCGGGCGGATGGTAGGTGCGCGCCTGTCGGTGCGCGGCGACGGTCACCCAGTCCCCGGTGATCGGGTCCCGGCGGATCTCGGACAGGCTCACCGCCGGCTCCAGGGGGCGCAGGTCCGTGGAGCCGGCCCGGGGTGTGGTGTCGTCCGGGTCGAAGTAGAGCAGCTCCCGGCCGTCCGCGAGCTTGTCCGATGTCTTGATCATGGCTTCCTTCCGGCGAAGGCCTGGCTCGGCTACCCGTACTGAGCAAGCCTCGGAATCATAATCAAACGCAAAGGAACATAAGTCAACACTCGGATGCCACAGGGCGAAACATGTGCATCGAGTGCCCTGCCGTCCGACCGGCGGGCCCGTACGGTCGGCGCGGTCGCCCGGGGAGGCCCGCCGCGGCCGGTGGACGGACGGAATACCGCGCGGACCGAGAACTGACCATCGTGAACGCGCTGCGCTATATTCGGCGCTGTCGATCGAGTACCGAGAGGTCTGGGGGGCACCGTGGCGGATCAAGGCCTTCTTGCCGGGCAGCGCCGCGCCCTGATCGTCGAAACGCTGGAACGGGAGGGGGCCGTCCGGGTTTCGGACCTGGTCACGGCGCTCGCCGTCTCGGACATGACCATTCGCCGCGACCTCGACGCGCTGGCCCGGAGCGGTCTGCTGGAGAAGGTCCACGGGGGAGCCGTGGCCGTCTCGCGCAGCGCGGAGGAGCCGGGGTTCGACGCGAAGTCGACCAGGGAGTCCGCGTCCAAGGCCTCCATCGCCGACGCCGCCGCCGCGCTCGTCCAGCCCGGCAGCGTGGTCGCGCTCAGCGGCGGGACCACCACGTTCGCGGTGGCCAAGCGGCTGCTGCACCTCGCGGACCTGACGATCCTCACCAACTCGCTCCCGATCGAGCAGCTGGTGCGCACGCACGGCGACTCGACCGCGCGACCGCCCGTCGTGCTGTTGACCGGAGGCACGGCGACGCGGTCGCAGGCGCTGGTCGGCCCGATCGCGGAGCGCACCATCTCGTCGCTGCACGTCGATCAGTTGATCCTGGGGACGCACGGCGTCACCGAGGCCGAGGGACTGACCAGTCCCAGCCTGGCCGAGGCCCAGACGAACCGGGCCTTCATCTCCCGGGCCCGCCGGGTCGTGGTGGCGGCCGACCACACCAAATGGGGAACGATCGGGCTCAGCAGTTTCGCGAGCCTCGATCAGGTGGACTGCTTCATCACCGACGCCGCCCTCCCGGCGGACGCCCGGGCGGTCCTCGCCGACACGGTCGGCGAGCTCGTGGTGGTCCCGGACGATCCGCGATAGGTCCCCGGGAGGTCCGTGGCGACGGGCCGGTCCCGCCGCCGACCACCTCTCCCCCCACGGCAGGCCCCGCCGCGGGCCGACCGGGCCCTCCTGAACCCGTTCCGGCGGCGCCGGCCCCACTCCTCAGTGGCGTCGGCCGTGCGTCCGGCCGTGCGTCCGGCGGCGGAGCAGGAAGGTGCCGACGACGATGGCGACGGTCCCCCCGGCGAGCGCGATGTTCGTGGTCGTACCGGTGTTGGACAACCGGGAGGCGGTGGACGTCGGCGCGGCCGCCGTCTCCTGAGGCGTGGCGTCCGAGGAGACGGCGGAGACCGCCCCGGAGGCGGTGGCGGGCGTCGGCGCGGTGGCGGTCTGGGCGGTGGCCGTCGCCGCGGCGGACGGGACAGCGGCGGACGGGACGGTGGCGGACGGGACGGCGACGGCCGTGCGCACGGCGGAAGGGGCCGCGGCGGTGCTCGGGCTCGCTGCGGCGGGCGCCGGCGCGGACTTCGCCGGTGTCGCCGGTGCGGGGGCCGGTGCGTCCGCCGGCCCCGCGGTGATGGCGATGTCGTCGACGAACAGGACGACGTCCGGCCCGCCGGTGGGGTGCTTCGGCTTCTCCGGTCGCCAGGCCGGGCGGTAGACCCCGGTCCTGAAGTGCGGCGGTTCCCCGCGGTGGTAGTTGTTGTCGCCGCGGTGGGCGCCGACCTGGACGCCGTCGCGGGTGACGGTGATCGAACCGGGCGTGGCCGGGGTGGACCAGGTGATGTCCAGGGCCCATCGGTTCCAGCGCCCGAACTGCGCCGCGCCGAGCGGGATCAGGGTCTCGTACTCCTCGAAGGTGGCCAGGTCCTTGAGCCAGTGCACCTTGAGCCGCCAGTCGCCGCCGTGCACCGCCAGGGCGACGACCGGCTTGACGCCCTCGCTGTCCGGCTGCGCGCTGAACCACTGGGCGACGATGATGTCGTCGTCGGACTGCTTCCAGTCGGCGGGCAGGTAGTTGGAGAAGGCGAAGCGGTGGGTGCCCGCGCTCAGACCCTTGAGGGCGAGTTCGGCGCGGAACGACTTCCCGTCGTCGGGCACGTTGAACCTCGCCGCCGTGCCGGACCGCCCGGGTGCGGGAGCGGTGTCCACGGCGCCGAAGCCGTTGATGGCCCTGAACGGCCATTCCTTGGCCGCGACGGCCTCGAAGTCGTACGACCTGGAGTCGTCCGCGGCGGCCGGTGCCAAGGTCGCGGCGAAGGTGAGGAGCGCGACGGACGTGGCACCGACCACGCGTCGGCCGTTGCGGATGGTGCGGGTGGTCATCGGACTCGGGCGGAGCGGCATGCTGTTCCTCGGGGGACGGTCGACGGGTTCCCCGGGAAGGAGCGGAGCGGGGACGCCTCCGCCCGAGGCGTTGCCCAACCGTGATCGAGCGGGCCGGGGGGGGCCCCCCCCGGGGGGGCCCCCCCCCCACGGGGGGACAGCGCGCGGGCGAGCCCCCGCAGCGGCGGAGCCGGGGGATCGCGGGACGCCGCCCCCGCGGACCGG
>NZ_JBHYYB010000007.1:208956-219450 GCF_042752535.1 Kitasatospora sp. NPDC059327
GGGTGCCCCACCCTTTTCGGCGGGGGCGGGGGCCCCCCCCGGGGGGGGCGCCCCCCGGCCCTCGTCGGAACAGCGTCCGGCCTCGCCGCCTCAGCGGCTGAGCAGGTCGATCGCGGTCAGCTCCGCCGCCGACAGCGGCCCGCCGTTCACCGCGTCGAGGTTCTGGTCCAGCTGGGCCACGCTGCTCGCCCCGATGATCACCGACACCACCCGAGGGTCGCGCAGCACCCAGGAGAGCGCCAGTTGGGCCAGGCTCTGCCCGCGTCCCCCGGCCACCTCGGCCAGTGCGCGCAGCTGCTCCAGCCTGGCGGCGGTCAGGGCCTCCTCCTTCAGGAACCTGCCGACCGCCATCCGTGAACCGGACGGCACGCCGCCCGCGAGGTAGCGGTCCGTCAGCAACCCCTGAGCCAGTGGGGAGTAGGCGACCAGCCCGGTCCCGGTGTCGCCGGCCGCCTCCAGGAGGCCGCTCTCCGGGCCGCGGTCGAGGATCGAGTAGCGGGCCTGGTTCAGCAGCAGCGGTGTGCCCAGCTCCCGCAGGATCGCCACCGCCCGCCGGTGCTCGGCCGCGGGGTAGTTGGAGACGCCGGCGTAGAGCGCCCGGCCGGACCGTACGGCCCGGTCCAGCGCCCCCATGGTCTCCTCCAGCGGGGTCCGCGGGTCGTGCCGGTGGGAGTAGAACACGTCCACGTACTCCAGGCCCGTCCGGGCCAGCGACTGGTCCAGGCTGGCCAGCAGGTACTTGCGGCCGCCGCCGTCCCCGTAGGGGCCCGGCCACATGTCGTAGCCCGCCTTGGAGGCGATGAACAACTCGTCCCGGTACGGGCGGAGGTCCTGCGCGAAGAGGTGGCCGAAGGTGCGCTCGGCACTTCCGTACGGCGGGCCGTAGTTGTTGGCCAGGTCGAAGTGGGTGACACCTCGGTCGAACGCGCGGCGCAGCACCGCCCGTTGCACCTCCGGCGGCTGGGTGTCGCCGAAGTTGTGCCACAGACCGAGCGAGACGGCGGGCAGCCGAACACCGCTGTGTCCGGCCCGTCGGTAGGTCATCGAGGTGTAGCGGTCGTCCGCGGCGACGTAGTCCATGCGCACAGCCTGTCAGCCGAATGTGAGAATGTGAACTCAAATAAACATAAACGAACGCTTCTTTGCGGTGGCGCCTGGTCGTTCGGCGCGGATCGGACGCGATCACGGCGGCGCCGGTCCTACGGCGGACACGCGGCGGGTCGAACTCCCGGGAGTGTGCCGCAGGGCCGGCGCCGCCCGGCCGCCGCGGTCAGCGGTCGGTGAGGACCTCCAGCAGGCGGGCCACCTCGGCGGCCACCGTGTCGCGGGCCGGCCCGAGGTACTTGCGCGGGTCGGTGGTGTCGGGCGCCGCTCGCAGGTGCTCGCACACGGCGAGGGTGAAGAGTCTGTTGAGGTGGGTGGAGATGTTGACCTTCGTCATGCCGGCCGCGACGGCCTTGGCGAGGTCGGCGTCGCTGACGCCGGAGGAGCCGTGCAGGACCAGGGGCACGCCGAGTCCGGCGCGCAGCCGGGCTATCAGGTCGAGGTCCAGGGCGGCGTCGCGGGTGGCCATCGCGTGGGAGCTGCCCACCGCGACGGCCAGGGCGTCGACGGCGGTCGCCGCGACGAACGCGTCGGCTTCCGCCGGGTCGGTGCGGACCCCGGGGGCGTGCGCGCCGTCCTTGCCGCCGATCTCGCCCAGCTCGGCCTCGACCCAGACCCCGGCCCGGTGGCAGTGCTCGGTGACCTGCCGGGTGGCCGCGACGTTGGCCTCGTAGGGGAGCTTGGAGGCGTCGAACATGACCGAGGTGAAGCCGAGCCGGACGGCCTCGTGGACGAGTTCGGGGGACTCGGCGTGGTCGAGGTGGACGCCGACCGGTACCGAGGCCGTCCGGGCGAGCGTGAGGGAGGCCAGCGCGATCGGACCGAGCGCGCCGTGGTAGCGGGCGGTGTTCTCACTGATCTGGAGGATGACGGGCCGCCCGGCCCGCTCGGCTCCGGTGACGATGGCCTCGGCGTGTTCGATCTGTACGACGTTGAACGCCCCGACGCCGTGCGCGGCGGTGTAGGCGGGGCCGACGATGTCGGCGGTGGACGTCAGGGGCATGAGGGTTCTCCGTGAAGGCGGTGGCTCGGCACCGGGGGCGGGAGGGTCGGGGCGGCGGTCGCGGGTCTGTTCGACCGGCCGGCCGCCGGGGCGCCCCGCCCCGGTCCGGTACCGGAGGGTGCGGGGCGGTTCGGTGCGGGGCGGGACGCTGTGGGCTGGGTCGGAAGGGCCGGAAGGGCGGGGTGCTCAGGCGGCGGTGGGGCCGAGGATCACGGAGCGGGTCAGGTTGCGGGGGCGGTCGGGGTCGTAGCCGTGGGCGGCGGCGATGCGGACGGCCAGTCGCTGGGCGACGATCAGGTCGGCGAGCGGGTCGAGGGCGTCGGGTGCGTCCGCCGAGGCGCTGTGGAAGTGGCCGCCGACCCGGGCGACGTCGTCGGCGAGTCCCTGGGGGGCGCCGCCGAACAGCCAGGTGACGCGGCCGGGGCCGGTGATGCTGATGGGGCCGTGGCGGTACTCCATGGCCGGGTAGGCCTCGGTCCATGCCCCGGCGGCCTCACGCATCTTCAGGGCGGCTTCGAGCGCGAGGCCGTACGTCCAGCCCGTGCCGAGGAAGGTGAACTGCTCGGCGTGGCTCACCTCGGGGCCCAGCGGGCGGTCGAGGGCGCGCTGGGCGTCCCGGATCGCCCGGCCGAGCGGGCGCACTCCGGCCGCCAGGGCGCCCTCGGCCTCCAGGTGCGCGCGCAGCAGGACCAGCGCGGTGGTGGCGAAGCGGGTCTGGACGACCGACTCCTCGTCGGCGTAGTCGAGCACCACGGCGTGGTCGGCGACCGTCATGACCGGCGTGGCCGGGTCGGCGGTGAGGGCGGTGGTGGCGACGGCGCCCTTGAGCTTCGCCAGCAGGTCGATGACCTCGGTGGTGGTGCCGGAGCGGGTGAGCGCCACGACCCGGTCGTAGCGGCGGCCGAGCGGGAACTCGGAGGCGGCGAACGCGTCGGTCTCGCCGTGGCCGCCGCTCTCGCGCAGCTGGGCGTAGGCGTGGGCCATGAACCAGGAGGTACCGCAGCCGATCACGGCGACGCGCTCGCCGCGGCGGGGCAGCACGTCGGTGTACTGGCCGACGGAGCGGGCCGCCCGGGTCCAGGTGACGGGCTGCGAGGCGATCTCGACCGAGGTCCGGGAGGTGTCGAAGGTGGTCACGCGAATTCCTTGCGCTCGGGGTGGGCGGGAGAAGGTGTCGGGATGCTCAACATGCTGTTTCATGAACACTTGCGATGTCAAGAGTTGCTCGCTAAGCCGAGCAATTGAGCACTATCGAGCATTCCTGTGTGGTGAGGCCGCCAAGGCCGGGACCAGGACCGCGATGAGGCCGCCCGAGCGGCGTCGGAGCGGCGTCGGAGCGGCCGACGCCGGTGGTGCCGGTCCGGGCCGGCGTCAGGCCGGGGCGGCCTCGGGACCGGTGGGCGGGATCCGCTCCACGGCGACCTTGGTGAGGAGCCGGTGGTAGACCGGGAAGTCGACCTCGCCCGCGACCGGGCACGGGACGGCGGCGGCCGACAGCGCCACCGCGGTGCGGAGGATCTCCGGCCACGGGGAACCCGCCTCCAGTCCGGCGGCGATCGCGGCCACGCAGGCATCACCGGCGCCCGTCGGATTGCCGGAGAGCCGCTCGGGCGGCTTCGCCCGCCAGGTGCCCCCGGTGGTCACCGCGTGCAGGCCGTCGGCTCCGGCGGACGCGACCACCGTGCGGGCGCCCAGGGCGCGCAGTGCGGCGGCACCCTCGGCGAGGTCCTCGCGGTCCGTGACCGCGGCGATCTCGTCGGCGTTGGGTTTGACCACATCGGGGTGGGCGGCCAGGGCGTTCAGGAGGGCGGGGCCGCTGGTGTCGAGGACGGTGAGCGCGCCGGCCGCCGCGGCCGTGCGGACGAGCTGTGCGTAGGCGTCCGGGGGGAGGCCCGGTGGCGTGCTCCCGCTGAGGACGACCACGCGCGCTCCCGCCACCAGCGCGGCGAAGTGCCGGCGGAAGAGCTGCCATTCGGCCGAGGCCACGAACGGTCCGCGCCCGTTGAAGACGGTGGCGTCGCCGTCGTCGCGGGAGACGACGGCGAGGGTGCGGCGCGATTCGCCGACCACTTCGAAGAACGCGTTCCGGATGCGGGCGGTGCGGAGCTCGTCGCGGATCCGGCGGCCGGTCGGTCCGCCCACCAGGCCGGTCGCCACCGGGTCGTGGCCGAGGATGCCGAGCACGCGGGCGACATTGATCCCCTTGCCGCCCGCCCGCTCCCGCGCGGATTCGACCCGGTGGGAGGTGCGGGGGCGCAGGCTGTCGACGCTCCAGGTGGCGTCGAGCGCGGCGTTGAGGGTGACGGTGAGGATCATCGGACGGGCACTCCTGTTCGGGCTGCGGGCGTGGTGTGCCCGACCGCCTGCCAGGCGGCGAGGCCCGCGCCGAGGCACGCGGCCCGGTCCCCGAGCTCGGCCTGGACGACGGAGGGCCGGCGCTGGAAGGTGAGGTGCTCCTCCAACCCGGCCCGTACGGGGTCGAGCAGCAGCGGCCCGGCTTCGGCGAGTCCGCCGCCGAGCACGATCAGTTCCGGCGCGAGCAGGGTGGTGACGGTCGCCAGTGCTTGCGCCAGTCCGGTCGCCGCGCGGGTCCAGACCTCCCGCGCCACCGGGTCGCCCTGCGCGGTGAGGGCGGCGACGTCGGCCGCGCCGGAGACCGGCCGTCCGGAGCGCGCGGTGTACGCGGTCGCGACGGCGGCGGCGGAGGCCACCGTCTCCAGGCAGCCGGAGCCGCCGCAGGCGCACGCCAGCGCCTCGGAGCCGACGGCGATGTGGCCGAGTTCGCCGGCGTACCCGGCGGCCCGGATCGGCCGGCCGTCGCAGACGAGGGCCGCGGCGATGCCGGTGCCGATGGCCACGAACAGCACGTCCTGCGCGCCGCGGGCCGCCCCCAGGGCGCACTCGGCCACGCCGCCCGCCCGCACGTCGTGGCCCAGTGTGACGGGCAGGCCGGTGCGTTCCTGGAGGAGCGAGGCGAGCGGGAGGCCGCGCCATCCGAGGTTCGCCGACCAGACGGCGCGCTGGAGCCGGTCGTCGACGATGCCCGGGACGGCCAGGCCCACGTGGCGCACCGGCAGCCCGTGGCCGGTGGCCGACCGGTTCAGGTCGATCAGGGTGTCGGCGATCGCGTCGAGGACCGCGCGGGGCCCGTCGGCGCGCGGGGTGGGACGGTGCACGGTCTCCACCGGCCGCATGTCGCGGTCGAGGACGGCTCCCTTCATCCCGGTGCCGCCGACGTCGAGGGCGATCACGCACCCCGGTGCGCCGGGGTCCTCCGGTCCGGGAGTCGCCGGGGACGAGGAGGTCGCCACCACCCTCCCCCAGACGTCGGCGGGTACGGGGGGGAAGGCCGGGGGAAGGCCGGGGGCGCCGTGCGCCGCGACGCGGAGCGCCGCGGGCCGGGGGGGCCGGGGGGACCGGGGGGACCGGGGGGACCGGGGCCCGCCGGCGTTGTCGGTTTCCTCGGGCCGGAGGTCGTACGAGGGGATGTCGTCGGCCGAGGTCGGGGGACTGTCGCTGTACATACTGCCGAACCACCCTGATGATCGAAGTTACGCGATCTACGCATGAAGTGTGCGAATTCGCTCAAGATGTATGAGCGAAGTATCCAGATCACAGGCTGTTGCGTCCAGGGGTGGGGTGGTCGGACCGGTTTTGACGTGCACATATCGATCGCACCCCGTGATGCGCGGTACTCCGGCGTTACGATCAACTTCGCGCATACTTTCCCGGGGCACGGCCGACCGGCCGCCCGGGCGGGACCGGCTCCGTCGGTGCGCGGTGCCGGATGTCAGGTAGAGAGGGGAAGGCGCGCATGTCCAAGCAGGAGCGGTGGAGCAGGTTGCTCGAACTGCTGGCGGTCGACGGCAAGTTGGATGTCGAGGAGGCGGCTGTTTCGGTCGCGGTGTCCCCGGCGACCATCCGGCGCGACCTCGACGAGCTGGCCGAGCAGCGCCTGCTCGTCCGCACGCGCGGAGGGGCGATCGCGCACGGCGTCTCCTACGAGCTCCCGATGCGCTACAAGTCCTCGCGGCGGGTCTCCGAGAAGCAGCGCGTGGCGACCGCCGTGGCGGACCTGCTGGGCGAGGGGGACGTGGTCGGTCTCAACGGCGGCACCACCACCACGGAGGTGGCCCGGGCCCTGGTGCTCCGGGCGGGCGGCGGAAGACCCGCGGAGCGGGGGGAGGGCACCGCCGGGCCGACGTACACGGTCGTCACCAACTCCCTGAACATCGCCAGTGAACTGGCGGTCCGACCGCAGTTCAAGATCGTCGTGACCGGGGGCGTGGCGCGTCCTCAGACCTACGAACTGGTCGGCCCCTTGACGGAGGGCGTGCTGAACCAGGTCGTGCTCGACGTCGCCGTGCTCGGTGTGGACGGAGTGGACCCGAGGCTCGGGGTGATGACCCACCACGAGGACGAGGCCGGCATCAGCCGGCTCTTCGCCGAGCGCGCCCGGAAGGTGGTCCTCGCGACGGACTCCTCCAAGGTCGGACGGCGCGCCTTCGCCAGGATCTGCGGCCTGGACCGGATCGACGTGCTCGTCACCGACTCCGGGCTCGCTCCCGAGACGGCGGCGCGGTTCACCGAGGCCGGTGTCGAGGTCATCTGCGTCTGACGCCCCGTGTCGCGCCCGCGCCGCCGGAAGGGATCGGTCCCACCCTCCGGCGGCGCCGCCGTCCCCGCTCCGGTCGAACCCTGATCCGGCCGGGCCCCGCGCCCGCCCCGCCGCCGGGTCGTCGGGCGGCGACCCCCTGATCAGCGCCGCGGCGGCGCCCTCCGGTGCCCGTGCCCTTCCCTCCGGCGCGGGAAGGTGGCACCGTCGACGAGAAACCCCCGCGGTCATCCGTGGCAGGCCCGGCTGATCGGGCGCTTCGACCGGTGCGCCCCACGCCGCCGCGGCCCGCCCGTGCCGTGCGGGCGCGAACCGGGCTCCGGCCTCTCCCCTCCACCCGTCCCGTCGAGCTCCGTGACCTGTCCGGTTGGCATCGGTTGCGTAACGGGCCTGGATCCGAGCCCGCCACCTCGTGTTTACTTTGCACAGCAGATGCTCGTTTATGAGCGAAACGCGGTTGGATCTTCCACATGTGTGCACGCTCCGAATCTGCAGCAGTTTCCAGACCCCCACTGGGCCGCGTCGTCGCGACCGGCCAGGAGACAAGGCGGTACTGATGATGAACAAGCGGTCCTTCGCAGCGGCCTGTGCCTGCGCCCTCGGGGCGCTCACCCTCACGGCCTGCGGCAGCGGTGGCAGCGGGAGCGGCGCGTCCGAGGGCGGGAACGTGACGCTGAAGCTGGTGGCGGCGGACTACGGGGACAAGGCCTCGAACAGCTCGACGACCTACTGGAACGACGTGGCGCAGCGGTTCACCGCCGCCAACCCGAAGATCAAGGTCGACGTCCAGGTGATCAACTGGAACGACATCGACTCGCAGGTCAAGACGATGATCCAGAGCGGCAACGTGCCGGACGTCCTGCAGACCGGCGGCTACGCGGACAAGGTCGCCGACGACCTGCTGTACCCGGCGAACGAGGTGCTGTCGGAGAAGACCCGCGCCAACCTGATCGACACCTTCGCCAAGGCCGGCGAGGTGGACGGCAAGGGGTACGGCATCCCGTTCGTCTCCTCGGCGCGGGCGTTCTTCTACAACAAGGCGGTCTTCGCCCAGGCCGGCATCACCGAGGCCCCCAAGAGCTGGGACGACGTCAAGGCCGCGGCCGAGAAGATCAAGGCGGCCGTCCCGGGCGTGACCCCCTACGCGCTGCCGCTCGGTCCGGAGGAGGCCCAGGGCGAGTCGCTGATCTGGGAGCTCGGCAACGGCGGCGGGCTCACCGACGCCAAGGGCGCGTACACGCTCAACAGCCAGGCCAACATCGACGCGTTCAGCTGGCTGAAGACGAACCTCGTCGCGCCCGGCCTCACCTACGCCAACCCCGCGACGACGGACCGCAAGACCGCGTTCGCGGACTTCGCGGCCGGCAAGGCCGCGATGCTCAACGGCCACCCCTCGCTGATCCAGATGTCCAAGGACGGCAAGGTCGACTACGGCGTCGCGCCGATCCCCGGGAAGGCCGGGGCGCTGAAGTCCACGCTGGGCGTGGCCGACTGGATGATGGCCTTCAAGGGCAACGGCCACAAGGACCAGGTCCGCGCCTTCCTCGACTTCGCGTACTCCAAGGAGAACACGCTGAAGTTCGACGAGACCTACAACCTGATGCCGGTCACCAAGGACACGCTCCAGGAGATGACCGGCAGCGGCAAGCACGCCGACCTCGAACCCTTCTTCGCGCTGCTGCCGAACGCGGCCTTCTACCCGCTGGGCAACACCACCTGGGACGCCGTCTCCGCCGAGATCAAGAAGAGCGGCGGCACGGCCGTGAACGACCCGGCCAAGGTGCTGGGGGAGTTGCAGAAGAAGGCCGAGGCGGCGGTCTCCAACCAGTAGGCAGACCCGGCGCACCGATCTGTCACGGAAGGCAGGCTCCCCATCGTGTCCCCCAACCCACCAACCTCCGGCTCCGGCCGCAAGCGCCCGGGCGGCCTGGTCCGCCTGGGGCCGCTGCCCTGGATCGGACCGGCCGTGCTGCTGATCGTCCTGGTCGTCCTCTGGCCGGTCTACGAGATGGTCCGCACCTCGTTCCTGAAGATCAGCAGCAGCGGATTCGTCCGGGGCTCGGCCGGGTTCGACAAGTACACGCAGTTGTTCGACGAGCCGTCGCTGCCCTCGGTCGTCCTGTCGACCGTGGTGTGGACCGTGGTCGTGGTCGGTGCCACCATGCTGGTCTCGCTGGCGCTGGCCCAGCTCTTCAACCAGAGGTTCCCGGGCCGGCGCCTCACCCGCTGGGCGCTCATCGCGCCCTGGGCCGCCTCGGTCGTGATGACCGCCATCGGCTTCAAGTGGATGCTCAACCAGACCGCGGGCGTGCTCAACACGCTGATGACGGACCTGGGTCTGATCGACGGTCCCAAGGACTGGCTGGGGGACCCCTCCACGGCCTGGCCCTGGATGATGTTCGTCGCCGTCTTCGTCTCCCTGCCGTTCACCACCTACACCCTGCTCGCGGGCCTGCAGACCGTCCCCGGCGAGATCTACGAGGCGGCCCGGGTGGACGGCGCCAACCCCTGGCAGACGTACCTGCGGATCACCCTGCCGCTGCTGAGGCCGGCGTTCCTGGTCGGGGTCGTCATCAACCTCATCAACGTCTTCAACTCCTTCCCCATCATCTGGAGCATGACCCGCGGCGGCCCGGACAGCGACACCGCCACCACCACCGTGTTCATGTACCAGCTCAAGAACTCGGACATCGGGGAGTCGGCGGCGATGTCCGTCGCGAACTTCGTCCTCGTCGTGGTCATGGTCGTCGTCTTCCTCAAAGCCAGCCGCTGGAACCAGGAGGAGAGCTGATGGCCGGGACCACCCTCACCCCGGGCGAGACCGCCCCACCCCGCGGCCGCGCGGTCGCCGCCCCCGGCGGCGCCCCGCGGGCCCCCCGCACGCTGCGCCCGCGCACCCTGCTGATCACCGCCGTCGCCTGGCTGCTGGCGGCCGGGTTCCTGCTGCCGTACGTGGAGATGGTGATCACCGCGTTGCGGCCGGCGAGCGAGCTGCGCGACGCCGGCTACCTGCCGTCCTCGTTCGCCTGGGCGAACTTCGTCGACGTGTGGCGCGAGTCCCACCTCGGGGACAACCTCCGGGTCACGCTGCTGGTCGCCGGGGGATCCACCCTGCTCGTCCTGCTGGTCGCGATTCCCGCCGCGTACTACACGGCCCGGGTGAGGTTCCGGGGCCGCAAGCTCTTCCTCCTGCTGGTGCTCGTCACCCAGATGTTCCAGCCCACCTCGCTCCTGGTCGGCCTCTACCGCGAGTTCTACCAGCTGGGCATGCTGAACTCGGTGTGGACCCTGATCCTGTGCAACGCGGCCTTCAACCTGGCCTTCGCGATCTGGATCCTGACCGCCTACTTCGCCTCCATCCCCGAGGCGCTGGAGGAGTCCGCCATGATCGACGGGCTGGGCAGGGGAGGGGCGCTCCTGCGGATCACCCTGCCGCTGGCGATGCCCGGGGTCGTCACCGCGATGATCTTCACCTTCATCGCGGCCTGGAACGAGTTCGTGATGGGCCTGACGCTCTCCACCATCCCGGAGAACCAGCCGCTGACGGTGGGCATCAACAGCTTCATCGGCAACTACACCGTCCAGTGGAACTTCCTGTTCGCCGGCTCGGTCATCGCCATCGTGCCCGTCGTCATCCTCTTCGCCCTCATCGAGCGGAAGGTCGTCTCCGGCCTGACCGCCGGGTCCGTCAAGTAACCCCCCCAGCAGCCCGCCCCCGTCCCCCGAGCCCGGGGGCGGGCCCTTCCCCCCCCGCACCCGCCGGTCGCGCGAC
>NZ_JBHYYB010000008.1:0-28101 GCF_042752535.1 Kitasatospora sp. NPDC059327
GGCCGGCCCGGGGTGTCAGCCCCGGGCCGGCCCGCCGTTCCGATGGTCCGGGGGTGCCCGGCCGGCCGCCGGCCGACCGGCGGACCATCCGTCCGTCCGTCCGCCGGGCCCGGGGGCCTCTGCCCGGGCGGTGCCGCGGCGGACCGGTGGTCGCGCGCGACCGGTGCCGCGGCGGTGCGGTCGTGGCCCCGACCGGTGCGGCGAGCGTCCGGAATCGGCCAAAGTTGCGAAGGGTGGGGATCGGTGGAAACCCCTACGGAAGGCCGGAAAGCGGCCCGGCCGTCCCGGTCATGGCATCGCGGGCGCGAAGCGGCCGGTCGGACCGGCCGCCAGGGTGCGGTCGAGCAGGGCCAGCGCCCGTAACTCGGCCACCCCCTGGTCCGGGGCACGGACGTACAGCACCAGGCCGACGCCCCCCGGGACGGCGCAGGCCCGGACGTGCTCCAGCCCGTCGCCCGGCCCCGCGCACCCCCACAGAGCTGCCTGGACGTCGGCGGCCCCCGCCTCGCCCGTCGGCGCGGCGGAGACCTCCAGCAGGGTCAGGTGGACGGAGAACACCGAGTGGTCAGTCCCAGCCGATGCCCGGGGTGCCGGTGGGGTTGTCCCAGCCGATCGCTCCCGGCTGCGCGAAGTCCCAGCCGATACCGCTTCCGGCGGCCACGTCGCCCGCGGTGGCGGTGACGGCGGCGTTGGGCGGCTGAGCGGCGAAGGCGGGTGCTGCGGCGGTGGCGAGGGAGAGTGCGAGGGCGGCGGCGAGCAGCCGGACGGTCTTGGGCACGGCGGGTCCTGTTCTGGGCACAGTGGTTCAGGGCGCGAAGGGGCGGAGCGCGGGGCAGTGGACGAGCAGGGGGCGGTGGACCGTGGGGAGGGTGCACGCACGGGGAATCCTGCCGGTGGCGGCCCTGGGGCGGGAGGGGCGGCCGGGGGCAGCAACAGGACAGGCAGCAAGCTGCAACCCGCTGGCGGAACGGCCGCGGGTGCGTCCGCCGGCCGGGTCGGGGACCGGCGGCCGGCCGGCCCGCGGGCCCGCCGCCGCGGCAGCGGGCCCGGTGGCCGGGGCCGCTCGCCAGGGCGGCTGCCGGTGGTGCCCGGTCGGCGCCCGCGGCTCGACCGGCCGGTGCTCCCGCACGGCTGTCGGCGTGGTTCCCCGGGGCGGGCCGGTGTACACCCGAGGCGCTTGACCGGATCATGCCTTGTGACGCCGGTGTCGCGGCGCAAGGATCGAGCCGCGGATCGCCCGATAATCCCATTGCGACGATCAGGGGTCGTGGAAGTGCTGGAACTGCTGGGGCTCGACACCACCGCGGAGGCCGTCTACCGCGAGATGCTGGCCGACCCCGAGGGTGGCGTCGCCGAGCTCTGCGAGCGGCTCCGCCTCCCCGAGCGCGCCGTCCGGGAGGCCCTGGACCGGCTCGCCGACCTCACCCTGCTGCGTGCCTCCCGCGACCGCCCCGGGGCGTTCTGGCCGGTCAGCCCCGAGCGCGGCCTGGAGTTGCTGCTGCGCCGTCAGGAGGAGGACCTCGCCCGGCGCCAGCAGGAGCTGGCCGTCTCCAAGGCGGCCGTGGCGCGGGCGGTGGCCGAGTACGCGACGCTGCGCGCCAGCACCCTGGTGGACGGCGGCGAGCGGCTGGTCGGGCTGGACGCCATCCAGGCCAAGCTGGAGGTGCTGACCGCCCGGCTGACCTCCGAGTGCCTCGCCGTGATGCCCGGCGGCGCGCAGTCCGCCGCCAGCCTGGCCGCCTCCCGGCCGCTGGACGAGGACGCCCTGGTGCGCGGGGTGAGCCTGCGCACCATCTACCAGGACAGCGTCCGCAACGACCCGGAGACCCTCGGGTACGCGCAGTGGATGACCGGACTCGGCGGCCGGGTGCGCACCGCGCCGGTCCTGCCGCCCCGGATGCTGGTGTTCGACCGGTCCACCGCCGTGGTGCCGATCGACCCGGAGAACACCCGGCTCGGCGCGCTGTGCACCGAGGAGCCGGGCATCGTCGCCTCGCTGGTCGCGCTCTTCGAGCAGACCTGGGAGACGGCCGCCCCGCTCGGCACCCAGCGGGCCGAGGACGCCGGCACGGGCCTGAGCGCCGGTGAGCGCGAGCTGCTGCGGCTGCTGTCCACGGGGCTCACCGACGACGCGGCGGCCAAGCGGCTCGGGGTGTCGGTGCGGACGGTGCGCCGGCAGATGGCCGCGCTGATGGAACGGCTGGACGCGGGCAGCCGCTTCGAGGCGGGCCTGAAGGCGGCTCAGCGGGGTTGGCTGTAGGGCGGGTCGGCGCCCGGGGCCGGCCGGCCGGTCCGCGGGGGCGGCTTCCGTTCGCCTCACGTCCGGCTCGCGTCCGGCTCGCGTCCGGTCCGTCCTCCGGCCCGTCGGGGTGTGCGTCGTACGTCCGTCGGCACCGAGTCTGTAGCGCGCGTCACAGCTTCGGGCGCGATCTCCCCGCCGGTACCGATTGTTCACCGCCGGGGGCTTGTCGCGTCATTTTCTACGCGCGTATCTTAAGGCGCTGCGGGGGGCTGTTCCGGATCCTCGCACCTGCATTTCTACGCGGGTAGCGCGTCGTCCGCGCCTGCCTGACCCACCCTCACGTCCCGGCGGCCCCACGACCGCCGGACGAAACGTGCCGCCCCCGTTGCCGTGCCGCCGCGCGCCACGACAGACCAAGGAGTCCCGTCCAGGTGACCACCTCCCCCGCTCCCCGCCCGCGTTCGCGCCGCGCCCTGCTCCGCGCGACCCTCCTCCCGGCCGGTCTGGCCGCCTCGCTGGTGCTCGTCCCGCTGCCGGCCGCGGTGGCCGCGCCCTCGGCCGACGCGGTGATCGCCGAGGTGTACGGCGGCGGTGGCAACTCGGGTGCCACGCTGAAGAACGACTTCATCGAGCTGGCCAACAAGGGCGGCGCCGCCTTCGGACTGGACGGCTGGAGCGTGCAGTACATATCCGGCACGCCCGGTGCCGGCTCCCAGTGGGGCGTCACCCCGCTGACCGGCGCGGTCGCGCCCGGTGCGCGCTACCTGGTCGCCGAGGCGGCCGGCGCGGCCGGCACCGTCGAGCTGCCGACCCCGGACGCGGCCGGCGCGCTGGCCCTGTCGGGCACCAGCGGCACCGTCGCGCTGGTCCGCGGCACCGACCCGCTGACCTGCAAGACCGCCGCCGACTGCGCCGCCGACCCGCGGGTGCGGGACCTGGTCGGCTTCGGCACCGCCGTCGTCCACGAGGGCTCGGCCTCCGCCGCCGGCGCCTCCAACACCGCCTCGGTGGCCCGCAAGGCGGGTCTCGCCGACACCGACGACAACGCGGCGGACCTCACCGCGGGCGCCCCGACCCCGACCAACAGCAAGGGCGAGGTCGCCGAGGGCTCCACCCCGACCGGCCCGACCGAGCCGGGCACCGTCCGGATCCACGACATCCAGGGCACCACCCGGACCTCGGCCCGGACCGGCAAGACGGTCGCGGGCGTGCCCGGCATCGTCACCGGCGTGCGCGGCTACGGCTCCAAGGGCTTCTGGATCCAGGACCCGAACCCGGACGCCGACCCGGCCACCAGCGAGGGCGTCTTCGTCTACACCGGCAGCGCCACCCCGACCGTCAAGGTCGGCGACTCGGTGCTGGTGACCGGCAAGGTGACGGAGTACTACCCGAACTTCAACGGCGGCTCGCAGTCGCTCACCCAGCTCACCAACCCGGCCGTCACCGTGCTCTCCGCCGGCAACCCGCTGCCGGCGCCGGTCATGGTCGACACCCGCAACATCCCCGGCACCTACACCCCGCAGGCCCCGGCCGGCGGCACCATCGAGTCCCTGCCGCTCCAGCCGGAGAAGTACACCCTGGACTTCTACGAGTCGCTGGAGGGCATGCGCGTCCAGGTCAAGGACGTCCGGGTGATCCAGGCGACCGACAAGTACAACGAGCTCTGGGTCGCGGCCGACAAGCAGGACCAGAAGAGCCAGCGCGGCGGCGTGCTGTACGAGTCCTACCAGGAGCCCAACGTCGGCCGGCTGATGGTGCAGCAGCAGGCGCCGGTCGCCCAGCAGCCGTTCCCGGTCGCCAACGTCGGCGACGTGCTGACCGGCACCACCGACGGCCCGCTGGACTACAACAGCTTCGGCGGCTACACCCTGGTCGCCGGCACCCTCGGCACGCTCCAGGACAACCACCTGCAGCGCGAGGTCACCGCGCAGCCGGCCGACCGCGAGCTGACCATCGCCACCTACAACGTGGAGAACCTGGCGCCCGGCAACCCGGACGCCAAGTTCGCCGAGCTGGCCCAGGCCGTGGTCACCAACCTGCGTTCGCCCGACGTCCTCGCCCTGGAGGAGATCCAGGACAACAACGGCGCCAAGAACGACGGCACGGTGGACGCGAGCCAGACCGTCGCCAAGTTCGTCGCGGCCATCAAGGCGGCCGGCGGCCCGGCGTACGAGTGGCGCTCGATCGACCCGCAGGACGGCAAGGACGGCGGCGAGCCCGGCGGCAACATCCGCCAGGGCTTCCTGTTCAACCCGCTGCGGGTCTCCTTCACGGACATCCCCGGTGGCGACGCCACCACCGCCGTGGACGTGGCCGGCACCGGCGCGGCCACCGCGCTGACCGCCTCGCCCGGCCGGATCGCCCCGGCCGACGAGGCCTGGGCGAACAGCCGCAAGCCGCTGGTGGGCCAGTTCTCCTTCCGCGGCAAGAAGGTCTTCGTCATCGCCAACCACTTCAACAGCAAGGGCGGCGACCAGGGCATCGACAGCCGGTTCCAGGCCCCGGCCCGCAGCTCCGAGGTGCAGCGGATCAAGCAGGCCACGCTGGAGCAGGCCTTCGTCGCGAAGCTGCTGGCCGCCGACAAGGAGGCCAAGGTGGTCTCGCTCGGCGACTTCAACGACTACCAGTTCTCGCCCGCGCTGGCCGCGCTGACCAAGGACGGCGTGCTGCGCGACCTGGTGAACGAGCTGCCGGAGAAGGAGCAGTACTCCTACGTCTACCAGGGCAACTCGCAGGTGCTGGACCACATCCTGGTCAGCCCCGAGGTCGGGTACGCCAAGTACGACGTGGTGCACATCAACAGTGAGTTCGCCGTCCAGGCGAGCGACCACGACCCGCAGGTGGTCCGCATCAAGCCGTAGGGCCCGCGGTACGACCGAGGGGGCGGTGACCGGGATCCGGTCGCCGCCCCCTCGGGGTCGTGCGGCTACTTGAGGGCGGCGAGCACCGCGTCCGCCATCACCCGCTCGCCGGTGGCGTTGGGGTGGAACGGGACGGCCGGGGAGCCGGGCAGCGCGCCCTCGATCCAGCGGTCGTCCGAGCAGACGTCGTGGCCGACGGTGGGGGTGGCGGTGTCCACGTAGGTGGCGCCGCCCGCGGCGGCGGTGGACCTGAGCATGGCGTTCAGCCGGTTGAGCACGCCGTACATGTACTCGACGTCCCCCGCGGTGACGGGCTGGCGCAGGAAGCACTTCGAGCCGTCGGCGGGCAGCACCGAGGGGTAGCCCACCAGCAGTACCTTGGCGTTCGGCGCCTTGGCGTGGATCCGCTTCAGGGTGTCCGCGATCTGCGGCTTCGCGGCGGCGATCCGGTCGGCCAGGTCGTCGTTGCCGTACTGCCAGGACCAGCTGGACCAGTCCCAGTAGCCGTGGTGGAAGACGTCCTTGCAGGGCGTGCCCAGCGGGTTGACCACCGCGCCGGCGATGCAGGTGCCGACCAGTTCGCCGAGCCCGAGGTCGGTGGCGCCGAGGTCGTTTCCGCCGATGCCGAGGGTCACCAGGTCGGTGTCGGCGGTGACGGCGTCCAGCTGCGGGTCGTTGACCCGGATGAACGCGTCGTACTGGGGCTGCGTCATCGCCTTCACCTTGGCGGCGGAGCAGGTGACGTCGGTGTAGGCGGCGGCCTTGAGCGCGGCGGCCACCAGGTGGCCGTAGTTGCGGTCGGAGCGGAGGCAGAGGCCCGCCGACTGGCCGGGCACGCCGGCCCCGGCGGCGTAGGAGTCGCCGAGGGCCACGTAGTGCCGGGGGGCGGGGGTGGCGGCCTGCGCGCTGGTGGAGGTCAGGGCGAGGGCCGCGCCCAGTGCCGCGGCGCCGAGCAGGGCGGGCTTGCGGGAGGTGCGGGTCGTGCGGCGGTTCCGGGCAGGGCTGAGCACGGGTTCCTCCTGGGGGAGAGAGAACGAGTGGGGGTCGTGCGAGCCGGGCCACAGCTTTACTACCGACAGGTAAGTTACTGCCAGGTTTCGAATCCGTCCATGCGCGGCGCGGAAATTCCCGAAGAACCGTCAGAAGCATTTCGGAATAACGCTCCACGGTGTATCGAAGGTATTTCCGAAACGCCTCGGAGCGGAATTCCGGCAGTCGCTTGTTACTCACCGGTTGACGCGCCCCGCCGCAGGCCGCAGTATCGGGCGCACGCCGCACTGCCGGATCACCGGCCGCACCGCCGGATCACTGATGGAGGAGAGCGCATGGCCCTGGACGCCGATGTCATCGTCATCGGAGCCGGCCTCGCGGGCCTCGCCGCGACCGCCGAACTCGCCGACGCCGGACGGCGGGTGATCCTGCTCGACCAGGAGCCGGCGGCCTCGCTCGGCGGTCAGGCGCACTGGTCCTTCGGCGGTCTCTTCCTGGTCGACTCGCCCGAGCAGCGCCGGATGCGGATCCGCGACTCGCACGCGCTCGCGCTGCAGGACTGGCACGGCACCGCCGGCTTCGACCGCCCCGAGGACGCCTGGCCGCGCCGCTGGGCCGAGGCCTACGTCGACTTCGCGGCGGGGGAGAAGCGGGCCTGGCTGCGCGCCCAGGGCGTGCGGTTCTTCCCGGTCGTCGGTTGGGCCGAGCGCGGCGGGCTGCTGGCCGACGGGCCCGGCAACTCCGTCCCGCGCTTCCACATCACCTGGGGCACCGGGCCCGGCCTGCTCGAACCCTTCGTCCGCCGGGTCCGGGCCGCCGCCGCACGCGGCCTGGTCGACCTGCGGTTCCGCCACCGGGTCACCGGCCTGTCGGCGCGGGCCGGGGTGACCGACACGGTCGCCGGCGAGGTGCTGGTGCCCAGCGACGCGGCCCGCGGCGAGGCCAGTTCGCGCGAGGTCGCGGGCCACTTCGAACTCCGCGCCCAGGCCGTGATCGTCACCTCCGGTGGCATCGGCGGCAATCACGACCTGGTCCGCAAGGCCTGGCCGGCCCGGCTCGGCACCCCGCCCGACCGGATGCTCTCCGGGGTGCCCGCGCACGTCGACGGACTGATGCTGGGGATCACCGGCGAGGCCGGCGCCAACCTGATCAACGGCGACCGGATGTGGCACTACACCGAGGGCATCGAGAACTGGGACCCGATCTGGGCCCGGCACGGCATCCGCATCCTGCCCGGCCCCTCCTCGCTCTGGCTGGACGCCCGCGGCCGCCGGCTGCCCGTCCCGCTCTTCCCCGGGTTCGACACCCTCGGCACCCTCGAACACCTGCGCACCACCGGGTACGACCACACCTGGTTCGTGCTCAGCCAGAAGATCATCGAGAAGGAGTTCACCCTCTCCGGCTCCGAGCAGAACCCCGACCTGACCGGCCGTTCGCTGCGCGGCGTCCTCGGCCGGGCCCTGCCGGGCGCCCCCGGCCCGGTCCGGACCCACCTGCGGCACGGCCGCGACTTCGTGGTCGCCGGCAACCTGCCGGACCTCGCGCGCGGCATGAACGCCCGGACCCATGAGGCGCTGATCGACCCGGACGAGCTGCGCCGCACCGTCGAGGCCCGGGACCGCCAGCTGGCCAACCCGTTCGCCAAGGACCTCCAGGTCACCGCCATCCACGGCGCCCGCCGCTACCTGGGCGACAAGCTGATCCGCACGGCCGCGCCGCACCGGCTCCTCGACCCGGCCGCCGCTCCGCTGATCGCCGTCCGGCTGAGCATCCTGACCCGCAAGTCGCTCGGCGGGCTGGAGACCGACCTCTCCGCCCGGGTGCTGCGGCCGGGCGGGGAGGTGCTGGAGGGCGTGTACGCGGCCGGTGAGGCGGCCGGCTTCGGCGGCGGCGGTGTGCACGGCTACCGCTCGCTGGAGGGCACCTTCCTCGGCGGCTGCCTCTTCTCCGGCCGCACGGCGGGCCGGGCCGCGGCGGCCGCGACGGCGTAGGCGGGTGGGCTCGCGCGCGGCCCTCTGACGCCGGGGCGGCGGGAGAGCCCGGGTCCGGGTCCGGTCGCGGGGGCCGCCCGCCGCGGCCGGGGCCGCCCGGCGCGACCGGTACCGGCGGGGCGGCCGGTGAGGAAGACTGGAGGCAGGATCTGACGGGTGATCGACAACCCGTCGGCGTGACACGGGGCGAGAGGGCGGGGCATGACTGGTCGGGGGGCCGTACTCGGAGGTCGCTACACGCTGACCGAGTGGATCGGTGGCGGCGGCATGGGCGCCGTCTGGCGTGCCGACGACGGGGTGCTGGAACGGCAGGTGGCGGTCAAGGTCCTGCACGCGGGCCTGCTGGAGGAGGGGACGTTCGCCCGGCGCTTCCGGCGCGAGGCCCAGTTGCTCGCCGCGATCAGCCACCCGGGCATCGTGGACGTCCACGACTACGGGGAGAGCGGCGGCGAGGGTGGCGCCGAGGGCGAGCGGATCGCGTACATCGTGATGGAGCTCGTGGACGGGCGGCCGCTGGACAAGGTCCTCGCCGAGGACGGGCCGATGCCGCCCGAGCGGGTGCTGAGCATGCTCGCCACGGCGCTCGACGCGCTGCACGCCGCGCACCGGCAGGAGATCGTGCACCGGGACGTCAAGCCGTCGAACCTGATGGTCGGAGCCGACGGCCGGGTGACGGTGACGGACTTCGGCATCGCACGGGCGCTCGTGAGCACCACGCTCACGGCGACCAACGTGGTGATCGGCACCGCGCTGTACATGGCGCCGGAGCAGGCCGGCGGCGGGGGCGTCACGCCGGCCTCGGACCTCTACTCGCTCGGCGTGGTCTGTTACGAACTGCTCACCGGCCTGCCGCCGTTCACCGGCGAGAGCGTGGTCGAGGTCGCGCTCAAGCACGTCCAGCAGCCCGCACCGGAGCTGCCGGCGCAGTTCCCGCCGGCGGTACGGGAGTTCGTGGCCCGGGCGCTGGCCAAGCAGCCGGGGGACCGCTTCTCCGACGCCGCCGTGATGGCGGCGGCGGCCCGGGCGGCCGTCGGCGACCGGTCCGCGCCGGTCGCCGCGGTGGTGCGGGCCGTTCCCCCCGTCGTACCGGGCGGCGCGGCGGTCGAGGTCGCCCGGGTGGCGCCCCGGACCATGCCCGAGCCCCCCGCGCGCCGGACCTGGCGCCGTTTCCTGGTGCCCGTCGTCGTCCCGGTGATCATCACCACCGGCGCCGCCACGGTCCTGCTGGTCGACCGGAGCCCGTTCCAGGCCCAGGGTCAGACCCCCGGGGCGCGGCCCGCCGTCTCGGTGTCCGCCACCGCGATCACCGACACACCGACGTCCGGCACACCGACGGCCGAGCCCGTCCCGACCACGCCGTCGGGCGGGGAGACGACGCCCGGCACCCCGCCGCCGGACCAGCCCGGGGCCACCCCCGCGCCGACCGCCGGCGGGCAGCCCGCGGCCCCGGCCCCGAACCCCGCCGGTGGGGCGACGACGGGCGGCACCGGGTCCTCGGGCGGTTCCTCCGGCGGTTCCTCCGGTGGGTCGTCCGGCGGGTCCGCCGCCACTCCGCCGAAGACGGGCGGCGGTGGCGGCGGTGGTGGTGGGGCCGCGTCCACCCCCGACCAGCCCGCGCCGCCGGCGCCCAACCAGCCGGCCCCGCCGGTCCCGGCACCCAACCAGCCCGCGCCGTCGGTGCCCGCGCCCGACCAGCCCGCGCCCAAGCCGACCCCGTCGAGTCCGCCCGCGCCGGCCGTGCCCGCCGGGTGCGGCGGCGCGAACTGGGGTGCCGTCGTCAACGTGGCCGACGGCCAGAAGCTCGGCCTGTCCACCGACAGCCCGGCGCCCGGCGCCGCGGTCGTCATGGGTGGGACGACCGCGTACGGCTGGGTCCGTTCGGTGCCGAACCCCGGCGGCTGGTACGAGATCTACCCGTGCAGCCTGAGCGGCCCGGCCCTCGTCCAGGACGTCGACTTCTCGAACCAGGTGAGCCAGAAGGTCGTGCTCTCGTCCGGGTTCAGCTTCATGAACAACTGGTCGGTGGTCGGTGCGAGCACCTCGGGTGCCTACTACCTCAAGGACTACTCGGGGTCGACCTGTCTGACCGACAACGGCGCGGGCCGGCAGGTCACCATGACCGCCTGCACCCCGGGCAACAAGTACCAGGAGTGGCGGATGCCCTGACCCCGGTCCCGGTCAGCCGGTCCTGCCCGCGTACGCCAGCGGCGGCAGGACGGCCTGGGCGTCCCGGCCGGCGAACCAGAGGCCGATCATGAAGGCGGCCGTCGCCTCCAGCAGCCCGGCGCGGTCCAGGCCGCCGCCCGGCAGCGGCTCGGCGCCGAGGTCGGCGGTCAGCCGGCCGACCAGGGCCACCGCGGCCGGGTCGTCCCCGCAGAGCGGGACCGCCAGCGGGCGCCCGTCGAAGACCGGCGGGGTGCGCCGCCAGACGCTCTCGTGGCAGAGGTTGAACGCCTTCACCACGTGGGTCCCGGGTGCGGCGGCGGCGATCCGCTCGGCCATCGACGGCCCGCCGGCCGTGCTGAGGGTGAGCGTGCCGGCGGCGATCGGGTTGGTGCAGTCGATCAGCACCCGCCCGGCCGGCGGGGCGGCCCGGGCGACCACCCGCTCCACCTGGTCGGCCGGTACGGCGAGCAGCACCGCCTCGCCGAAATCCGCCGCCGCCGCCGGGTCTTCCACCGCCCGCGCGCCCTCGCCCAGCAGCCGCGCCGCCGCCGCGGCGCGGGCGCCGTCGCGGGCGCCGAACGCCACCTCGTGCCCGGCCCGGACCCACTGCCCGCCGAGCGCCCGCGCCATGGTGCCCGCTCCGATGATGCCGATCCGCATCCGAGATCCCCTCCTGTGCCGGCCCGGTCGGCCGGTTCGGGATGACTCTAGGAACGGCGATGGTTACCGATCGGTGCGTGCCGGAGCGGAGAGAACGGGGGCGTCGATGGCGGCGGACGACGGGGTGGGCGCGGCCGGGGCCCGGGGCGGGAGCGGGGCGTTCCTGGCGGACTGCCGGGCCCGGCTGGCCTTCGACCTGCTGGCCAACACCTGGAACGCGGTGGTGCTCTGGGCCCTGCGCGACGCCCCCGAGCGTCCCGGCGAGCTGCGCGCGCGGATCGGCGGCATCAGCGCCAAGGTGCTCACCGAGACGCTGCGCCGGCTGGAGTTCAACGGCCTGGTGGAGCGCCGCGGTTACCCGCAGGCCCCGCCGCGCGTCGAGTACGCCCTGACTCCGCTCGGCCGCACCCTGCTGCCCAGCCTGGAGGCCCTGGGGGAGTGGGGCTTCCGGCACGGTGACGCGGTGCTGGCGGCCCAGGACCGGGCGCTGGAGCAGGGCTGACCCCGGGTCAGGCCGGGAGCGGCGTCCGGCGCCGGCGGCGGGCGCCGACGACGCCGGCGACGATCGCGCCGATCGCCCCGGCGAGGAACAGCAGCACGCCCCCGCCGATCGCGGCCAGGGCCCCGAGCAGCTTCCCCGGGAAGTCGGGCGTCTGCGCGCCGCTGTGCCAGACCACCCGCTCGTGGACGGTCGAGGCGTCGACGCTGCCCTGCTGGTCGGTCAGGTACATCCGGGAGTCGAGCGAGTCGACGCGGTTGTCGCCGAGCAGGAAGAGCCGCCCCGCGGGGACGACGGCGTCGTACTGCGCGAAGCCGCCGTTCGCCGAGCCCTGGGAGGTGTAGGGCTCGGCGAGCGGCTGCCCGTTGAGGACGAGACCGTCCTGCGGGCAGCAGGCGAGGTGGTCGCCGCCGAGACCGATCACGCGTTTGGCGACCGGGCCCCGCATGCCCCAGGGGCTGTCGACCACGACCACGTCACCGCGCCGCACCTCGTCGCCGCGCACCTTCTCGGTGATGATCTGACCACCCTGCTCCAGGGTCGGGGTCATCGCGTGGTGGCCCGGCAGGGTGTGCACGGAGTAGCCGAACGCCAGCAGGGCGAATCCGAACGCGGCCGTCAGTAGACCCGCCACCCCCACCCCGACCGCCGTCCACAGTGGCCACCGCTTCGGACCCGCCATCGTCAACCGTCCTTCTTCCTTGATCCATCGGAACGGGCCACACCCTAGGGTGCGGCGCCGTCGGCGGATCCGGCGGGTGCCGGGGCGGGGACGGTGGGACGGCTCGGGGGCGGGCCGGCCGGGGGCGGACGGCTGCCGGTGCGCGCCGGCCCGGTGGGGCGCCGGGGCCTAGCTGTCGTCGGTGAGGCCGAGGCGCAGGTGGTCGACGTGGTAGACGGCCTGGTCGAGCAGGGCGGCGACGTGGTGGTCGTGGAGCGAGTAGACCACCGAGCGGCCCCGGCGTTCGCCGACGACCAGGCCGAGGTTGCGCAGCAGGCGGAGCTGGTGGGAGCAGGCGGACTGCTCCATGCCGACGGCGTCGGCGAGTTCGGTGGCGCCCCGCGGGCCCTCCCGCAGCTGGGCGAGTATCAGCAGGCGGGAGGGGGTGGCCAGGGCCTGCAGGGTGCTCGCCACCTTGGCCGCGTTGGACGCGTCCAGGCGCATCTGCGGCACGGTGTTCTCGGCGGCTGCGTGTCCCATGGGGGCATCCTACGGGCAGCCGTCGACCAAAGGATGAAAGCTTGTTCATGTGTTCCTGTATGGTGACGGCCATGTCCGCGACGCCCGTCTCCAGCGCCCTGCTCACCCGGCCGGCGGCCTCCGCCGCCCCCGCGACGGCACCGCCCCGCCGCACCCGGGTGCTCGCCCTGCCCGAGGCCCGCTGGGCGGCCGCCGCCACCGCGGCCTTCCTGGCCGCGCTCGCCCTCCAACTGCTCGACGGTCCGGGCTGGGCCCGCGGCACGCTCTACGCGGCCGCCTACCTGGCCGGCGGCTGGGAACCCGCCCTGGCCGGGCTGCGGGCCCTGCGCGAGCGGACCCTCGACGTCGACCTGCTGATGGTGGTCGCCGCGGTCGGGGCCGCCGCCATCGGCCAGGTGCTGGACGGCGCCCTGCTGATCGTGATCTTCGCGACCAGCGGGGCCCTGGAGGCGCTGGCCACCGCCCGCACCGCCGACTCCGTCCGGGGCCTGCTCGACCTCGCGCCCGCCACCGCCTGCCGGCTCACCGCCGACGGCCGGGAGGAGGGCGTCCCCACCGCCGCGCTCGCCGTCGGCGACACCGTGCTGGTCCGCCCCGGCGAGCGGATCGGTGCCGACGGCCGGGTCCTCGACGGCCGCAGCGACGTCGACCAGGCCACCATCACCGGCGAGCCGCTGCCCGTCGCCCGCTCCGTCGGCGACGAGGTGTACGCGGGCACGCTCAACGGCTCCGGCGCGCTGCGGATCCGGGTCGAACGCGACGCCGCCGACTCGGTGATCGCCCGGATCGTCGCCATGGTGCAGGAGGCCTCCGAGACCAAGGCCCCCACCCAGCTGTTCGTCGAGAAGGTCGAACAGCGCTACGCCGCCGTCCTGGTGGCCGCCACCCTGCTGCTGTTCGCCGTCCCGCTCGCGCTGGGCGCCGAGCTGACCGGCACCCTGCTGCGCGCCATGACGTTCATGATCGTCGCCTCGCCGTGCGCGGTGGTGCTGGCCACCATGCCGCCGCTGCTCTCCGCCATCGCCAACGCCGGCCGGCACGGCGTGCTCGTCAAGTCCGCCGTGGTGATGGAGCGGCTCGGCCAGGTGGACGCCGTCGCCCTGGACAAGACCGGCACCCTCACCGAGGGCACGCCGAGGGTGGTCGAGCTGCGCCCGCTGGGCGTCACCGAGGACGAGCTGCTGGCCCTCGCGGCCGCCGCCGAGCACCCGAGCGAGCACCCGCTGGCCCGCGCGGTGGTCGCCGCCGCCCGCGAGCGCGGTCTGACGCCGCCCGCCGCCACCGACTTCACCGCCACCCCGGGGATCGGCGTGCGGGCCGTGGTCGGCGGCGCGGTGGTCGCGGTCGGCGCCCCCGGCCCGCACCGCGCGCACCCCGCCGTCACCGCGTTGGAGGAGGCCGGCCGCACCGCCGTCCTGGTGCTGCGCGACGGCGAACCCGTCGGCGTGCTGGGCCTCGCCGACCGCCCGCGCGAGCAGGCCGCGGCCGCCGTCCGGGGTCTGGCCGCGCTCACCGGCCGACCGCCGGTGCTGCTCACCGGTGACAACCGGCTCGCCGCCGAGCACCTCGCCCGGGAGGTCGGCCTGACCGACGTCCGGGGCGGACTGCTGCCCCAGGACAAGGTGGCCGCGGTCCGCGAACTGGCCGACCGCGGCCACCGGGTGCTGATGGTCGGTGACGGCGTCAACGACGCCCCCGCGCTGGCCGCCGCGCACAGCGGGGTCGCGCTGGGCCGGGCCGGCTCCGACCTCGCCCTGGAGACCGCGGACGCGGTGGTGGTGCGCGACGAACTGACCGCCGTCCCGGCCGTGGTGGCGCTGTCCCGGCGGGCCCGTCGGCTGGTCGTGCAGAACCTGGCGATCGCCGGAACCTTCATCACCGTCCTGGTGCTCTGGGACCTGGCCGGTACGCTGCCCCTGCCGCTCGGTGTCGCCGGGCACGAGGGTTCCACCGTGATCGTCGGCCTCAACGGGCTGCGGCTGCTGCGCGAACGGGCGTGGCCGCGGGCCCTCGGACAGGAAGCCCCGAACGGCGGGGCCCGGAACCACGAGGAGCACTGAACCGATGAGCCGTCGAGACCGTGAGCGCGGTGGCGCCAAGGGGGCCGCGGCCCCGGTGACCGTCACCGTCTGCCGGGGCTGCTGCTGCGGCACCCGGGAGAAGCACCCGGACGTCGACCACGCGGGCCAGTACGAGCGGCTGCGCGAGGCGGTGGGCGCGGCGGGCAAGGTCCGGGCGGTCAAGTGCCTGGACGCCTGCGCGCACTCCAACGTCGTGGTGGTCGGCCCGTCCAGCGAGGGCCGTGCGGCCGGCGGCCGCCCGGTCTGGCTGGGCTGGGTCCTGGCGGACGACATGGTCGAGGAGATAGCCGAGTGGGTGCACGCCGGCGGCCCCGGCCTGGCCGAGCCGCCCGGGCTGCTCGACCTCCAGCAGGTCACCGTCTCCCGCCGGGTCCGCGACGGCCTGCCGGGCTGAGGCCCCGGCGGAGCCGGGCCCGTGGAGCGCCCTCCGCCGGGGCGGTCCGCGTGGCGGGCCGGGGCACTACCATTTACGGGGCGCCCCGGCTTGGGAGGAATCACGACGTGACCACGGTCTGCCGCATCTGCGCGGGCACCGGCCGCACCGCCGGTCTCAGCTGCCGCACCTGCCAGGGCACCGGCACCACCGAGGTCGGCGGCGGCGGTGGCAACTGCTTCCTCTGCGACGGCACCGGTGTCTACGTCCGCTACCGGGTCGACGCGGCCGGCGCCAAGCACGCCTACCGGGACGAGGTCTGCCGCACCTGCGACGGTACCGGCAACCGGGCCCCGTCCAGCTGGGACGAGATCGCCCCGCCGCCCCGCTGAGCCCCGCCACCCGCTCCGTCGCCCGAGGCCGTCGCCCGGAGCTCGGGCCTGAGTCCTGCTCAGCCGAGCCCCGCTCGGCCGGCGGCGGGTGAAGGGCGGCGGGCGGCGACAGGGCATCAGGAGCCCTCCCGGGGCGGATGATCCCCGTGGGCCCCGGGTCCCCGGAGCGGCTTTGCCGAGACATGGTCGAACATTGGCGTTCGACTGACCGGCACGCCGGGGCGCGTTCACCGGGCGTCCGTGTGCGGTCAACGCTTCGCTGGAAGAGTCCCGCCCATGGATATCCCCAACATGGGCGTGCCCGCGAAGCTCGCCGACCGCATGAGCATGGCCGAGCAGCACGAGTACTTGCGGGCCCGCTTCTCCCGCCGCCGGATGCTGCGCACCGGTGCCGTCACCGTCGGCGCCCTGGCGGTGGGCGGTGCGCTGGGCAGCGGTACCGCGAGTGCCGCGCCCGCCTCCCCGCAGCTCCTGGCCGGCGGGGTCACCGACGGCATCGACGGCGCGCTCGTCGCCCCGATCGGCCGTCACCTCGCCTTCGGCCCCGAGCCGGACACCCAGTTCCGGGTCTCCTGGCAGGTCCCGGCGCCGGTGAAGAAGCCGTTCCTGCGCTACGGCAAGCAGCCGTGGGACCTCAGCCACAAGGTCCAGGCCGAGGTGCGCACCCTGCACACCCCCGCGCTGACGCCGACCGGCCAGCCGGTGGACCAGTACTACCTGCACGTCGCGCTGGAGGACCTCCAGCCCGACACCACGTACTACTACGGCGTCGGCCACCAGGGCTTCGACCCGGCCTCGCAGCAGGCGGTCTCCACCCTGAGCACCTTCCGCACCGCGCCCTCGCGCGACCACCGCTGGGGCAAGGTGTACGAGCCGTTCACCTTCACCGCCTTCGGTGACCAGGGCGTCAGCGCCCACGCGGCCGGCAACGACAACGTCATCCTGGCCCAGAACCCGGCCTTCCACCTGCACGCCGGCGACATCTGCTACGCCGACGCGGCCGGCTCCGGCACGGACGCCGACAAGGCGCGGTACGACGCCAAGACCTGGGACGCCTTCCTCGCGCAGACCGAGACGGTCGCGTCGAAGGTGCCGTGGATGGTCTCCTACGGCAACCACGACATGGAGGCCTGGTACTCGGCCAACGGCTACGGCGGCGAGAACAACCGCTTCTTCCTGCCGGACAACGGCCCGGACCCGCGCACCGTGCCGGGCGTCTACACCTTCCGCTACAAGAACGTCGGCGTCATCTCGCTGGACGCCAACGACGTCTCCTACGAGATCCCGGCCAACCTGGGCATCTCGGCGGGCAAGCAGACCAAGTGGCTGCAGCGGACCCTGAAGGACCTGCGCAACGACGAGACCATCGACTTCGTCGTGGTCTTCTTCCACCACTGCGCCTTCTCCACCACGGTCGCGCACGCCTCCGAGGGCGGGGTCCGCGAGGCCTGGGTACCGCTGTTCGAGAAGTACCGGGTGGACCTGGTGATCAACGGCCACAACCACGTCTACGAGCGCACCGACGCGATCCTCGGCAACAAGGTCTCCAAGGCGGTGCCGAGCGGCGCCACCGTCGAGCCGGCCACCGACGGCGTGGTGTACGTGACGGCGGGCGCGGCCGGCCGCAGCCTCTACAACTTCGGCGCCCCGGACACCTACGAGGGCCACGAGAACCGGGTCGACTCGGTGGACACCTACCACTTCGCCAAGGGCGGCGTGAAGGTGACCGAGAAGGTCGAGTGGTCCCGGGTCCGCTACACCGGCTACTCCTTCATCAAGGTCGACGTCACCCCGGCGCACCTGGGCCAGAAGTCCTCGATGAAGGTGACCGCGCTCGCCGAGAACGGCACGCAGGTCGACCACTACACCATCGTGCGGAAGGTCGGCGAGGGCTGGGACGGCGCGACCGACGACGACGGCGAGGGCGGCGGCTGGGGCTGGTAGTCCGCCCCGCCACGCTCGGGTGGCCCGGCCGGGGAGTCCCGGCCGGGCCACCGGCGTGTCCGGGCTCGGCCGGGACAGGGTGAACCAGGGTCCGGGGGAGCCGACTTCGGGTGGGTCCGTCGGCGGTGCCCGGTCCCCGGGGCGTACGCGGCGCGGCCGCCGCCCCCGGTGACCGGGGCGTTGTGGCTCCTGTGATGTTGAAGAGTTGACGTCGCTTCTCGAAGGCTTCGCGAGCGTCGTGCGCGAATGCGCGCAAGCTCTTCACTTCATAACGAATCGAGCAGCGAAGCCCGCGAGTTTCCCTTCAGTTATTGACGGAATGCCCGGGCGCGGATTGACTCCGTCCTCTGCCGCAACGCCGCGGCGCAGTCAGGAGGCACCCCCCACCATGAACAGAACCACCCGGCGCGCCGCCGCGGGCACCGGCGCGCTGGCGCTCTCCCTCGCCCTCGCGGCCTGCGGCCAGAGCGACGGAACGCCGCAGTCGGGCGGCGTCGGGAGCACGACCATCGGCCTGCTGCTCCCCGAGAAGACCTCCTCCACCCGGTACGAGACCTTCGACAAGCCGCTGATCGAGTCCACGGTGGCGTCCCTCTGCACCGGCTGCGTCGTCGACTACGCCAACGCCGACGGCGACGAGACCGTCCAGAAGCGGCAGTTCGACGACCTGCTGGCCAAGGGCGTCAAGGTCGTCCTGCTCGACCCGGTGAACGCCAAGGTGACCGGGCCCTGGGTGGAGGCGGCCGCCGCCAAGGGGGTGAAGGTCGTCGCCTACGACCGGCTGGCCGAGGGCAAGGTCGCCGCGTACGTCTCCTTCGACAACCAGCGCACCGGCGAGATCCAGGGCCAGGCCCTGTTGGACGCGCTCGGCCCGAAGGCCTCCGCCGCCACCGTGGTGATGATCAACGGCGCCGAGTCCGACCCCAACGCGGCGATGTTCAAGGCCGGTGCGCACCGGGCGCTGGACGGGCGGGTCAAGAAGATCGCCTACGAGCAGTCCGGCGAGTGGAAGCCGGAGGTGGCCCTGGCGAAGACGAACGAGGCCATCCACGCACTCGGCAAGGACGGCTTCCAGGCCGTCTACGCGGCCAACGACGGCATGGCCACCTCCGTCATCGAGGCGCTGAAGGCGGCCGGGATCAAGAACGTCCCGGTCGGCGGCCAGGACGCCTCCGTCGACGCGGTGCGCCGGGTGCTGACGGGCGAGCAGGCCTACACCGTCTACAAGCCGTACAAGCCGGAGGCGGACGCGGCCGGGAGCATCGCCGTCCAGCTGCTGAAGGGGATGGACATCAACGCGGCGGCCAACGCGGGCGTCGACAGCGGCGGGCAGCGGATCCCCTCGCTGCTGCTCACCCCGATCGTGGTGACCAAGGCGAAGGTGCAGGCCACCGTGGTCGGCGGCGGCCTCTACAAGGCGACGGAGATCTGCACCCCGGCGTTCGCGGACGCCTGTGCGGCGGCCGGCGTCAAGTAGCGCGCGCCCGGGGCGGCCGTGCGGCGGGCCGCCCCGGGGGACCGCCCGGGACGGGAGCCGCCGGACGGTGGGCCGGGGCGGGCGCTCAGCGCCGGGGGCCGTACATGATCACGGCGACCCCGGCCAGGCAGATCAGCGCCCCGGCCACGTCGTAGCGGGTCGGCCGGAAGCCGTCCACCGCCATGCCCCAGAGCAGCGAACCCGCCACGAAGACCCCGCCGTACGCGGCCAGCACCCGGCCGAAGGAACTGTCCGGCTGGAGCGCGGCGACGAAGCCGTACCCGCCGAGCAGCACCACACCCAGGCCGGCCAGCCACCACGGCCGCGCCTCGCGCACGCTCTGCCAGATCAGCCAGCAGCCGCCGATCTCGGTGAGGGCGGCGAGGGCGAACAGGGCGGCGGAGCGCAGGACGGTCATGGTCGGCAAGCCTACGAGCCGTAGAGGTCGCCCCCGTAGGACGGACCGTAGTACTCCTCCAAGGCGGCCAGCGGCTCGTCCCGGCGCTCCAGGCTCTTGGAGATCCGGGCGCGGGACGGCGCAGCGTCCGGGTTCCAGGTCTCCGGCTTCCAGAGGGCGGAGCGCAGGAAGGCCTTGGAGCAGTGGTAGTAGACCGCCTCGATCTCGACCACGACGGCGAGCCGCGGGCGGTGCCCCTTGACGGTCAGCCGGTCGAAGAACGGAGCGTCGCGCACCAGCCGCGCCCGGCCGTTGACCCGCAGGGTGTCGCCGCGGCCCGGGATCAGGTACAGCAGTCCGACGTGCGGGTTGGCCAGGATGTTGTGGAAGCCGTCCGCCCGCCGGTTGCCCGGCCGTTCGGGTACGGCGATGGTGCGCTCGTCCAGGACGAGGGTGAAGCCGGCCGGGTCCCCCTTCGGTGAGGCGTCGCAGCTGCCGTCCGCCCCGGCGGTGGCCATCACGCAGAACGGCGCGGCGGCGATGAAGGCCCGGTCGTGCTCGTGCAGGGTGGGGCGCTCCTTGGCGGCGTCGCGGGCGCTGGGTTCGCCGAGCAGGGCGCGCAGTTCGGCGGCGTCGGTGACTTCGGTGCAGTCCTGGGTGTCCACGGTCGTCCCCCTCGATCCGGTAGGTCTCGATGGTACGCCCGGGCCCGGCGGGGCCCGTGGGCCCGCGGGGTCACGGGGCCACGGCGCGCGGGGCGGTCCGTCAGGTCTGCCGGTAGCTGGTGAGGAAGCGCCCGATCCGGTTGATCGCCGTCTCCAGGTCGTCGGCCCGGGGGAGGGTGACGAAGCGGAAGTGGTCCGGGCGCGGCCAGTTGAAGCCGGTGCCCTGGACGACGTGGATCTTCTCACGGAGCAGCAGGTCCAGCACGAACTGCTCGTCGTCGACGATCCGGTGCACCGCCGGGTCCAGCTTGGCGAACGCGTACAGCGCGCCCTTGGGCTTCACGCAGCTGACGCCGGGGATCTCGTTCAGCGCCTTGTACGCGACGTCGCGCTGCTCGGCGAGCCGGCCGGTGGGCAGGACGAGGTCGTTGATGGACTGGTGGCCGCCGAGCGCCGCCTGGACGGCGTACTGGGCCGGGACGTTGGGGCACAGGCGCATGCCGGAGAGCATGGTCAGGCCCTCCAGGTAGTCGGTGGCATGCTGCTTGGGCCCGGAGACGACCAGCCAGCCGCTGCGGAAGCCGGCCACCCGGTAGGACTTGGAGAGGCCGTTGAAGGTGAGGGTCAGCACGTCCTCGGCGAGCGCGGCCAGGCAGTGGTGCTCGGTGCCGTCGTAGAGGATCTTGTCGTAGATCTCGTCGGCCAGCACCATCAGCTGGTGCCGGCGGGCGAGGTCGAGGATGCCCTCCAGCAGCTCCTTCGGATAGACCGCGCCGGTCGGGTTGTTGGGGTTGATGACGACGATGGCCTTGGTGCGGTGGGTGATCTTGGCCGCGATGTCGTCGAGGTCGGGGTACCACTCGGCCTGCTCGTCGCAGGCGTAGTGGACGGCCTTGCCGCCGGCCAGCCGGACCACGGCCGTCCAGAGCGGGTAGTCGGGCATCGGGACGAGGACTTCGTCGCCGTTGTCGACCAGGGCCGTGACGGCCATCTGGATCAGCTCGGAGACCCCGTTGCCGAGATAGACGTCGTTGACGGTCACTCCGGCGACACCGCGCTGCTGGTAGTACTGCACCACCGCGCGGCGGGCCGGCAGGATGCCGCGCGAGTCGCTGTAGCCGTGCGCGTTGGGCAGGTTGCGGATGATGTCCTGGAGGATCTCCTCCGGCGCCTCGAAGCCGAACGTGGCCGGGTTGCCGGTGTTCAGCCGCAGCACGCTGTGCCCGGCCTCCTCCAGCGCGTTGGCCCGGTCGACCACCGGGCCGCGGATCTCGTAGCACACGTCCTGCAGCTTGCTGGACTGCCGAAACTCCATCTGAGGCCTCCCGACCGGTCACCCCGCACGTTCTGGTTGCTTTGTTCTACCAAGTAAGCACTTGGAAAGTCCAACCTTTTGGCTATGCTGATCCACATGTCACGCCGAAGCTACGACCAGTACTGCGCCGTCGCCCGCGCCCTGGACGCGGTGGGGGAGCGCTGGAGTCTCCTGATCGTCCGTGAACTCCTCGCCGGCCCGCGCCGCTACACCGACCTGCACGCCGACCTGCCCGGCGTCTCCACCGACATCCTCGCCACCCGGCTCAAGCAGCTGGAGGGCGACGGCCTGGTGCTGCGCCGACGGCTGGAACGGCCCGCGAACGCCACCGTGTACGAGCTCACCGCGCGGGGCGCGACGCTGCGCGGGGTGGTCGACGCCCTGGGCGCCTGGGGCCTCGGCCTGCTCGGCGACCAGCGGCCGACGGACGCCGTGCGGGAGCACTGGGTCACCGGCCCGGCGGGCGCGGGCGGGGGTGGCCCCGAGGGCGTCGCGGAGGCCGTTGCAGGGGCCGTTTCAGGGGTCGTGCCGGAGGCCGTTCCGGAGGCTGCGGACCGGCTCGAAAACCCCTCGGGCGAAGCGGTGTTGACGGGCTAGAGTCCGGCGGATGACCTCCTACGAACTCGCCCAGGTGAACATCTCGCGGATGCTCGAACCGATCGACAGCCCGCTGCTCGCGGACTTCGTCGCCGCCCTCGGACCCGTCAACGCGCTCGCCGACGAGGCGGACGGCTTCGTCTGGCGGCTGAAGGAGGAGGGCGGGTACGCCACCGGGTTCCGGATCTTCGACGACGAGTGGCTGCTGGTCAACCTCTCGGTCTGGCGCGACCCGAAGGCTCTCGACGCCTTCGTCCTCCACCCCGGGCACCGGGCCGTGATGCGCCGGCGGCGGGAGTGGTTCGCCCGGCCGGTCGAGGCGATGACCGTCCTGTGGTGGGTGCCGGCCGGTCACCGCCCCACCCCGCAGGAGGCCGAGCGGCGGCTCACCCTGCTGCGCGCGCAGGGTCCGACGGCGGAGGCGTTCACCCCGCGGCAGGCGTACGAGCCGCCGACCGACTGAGCGGGCGCGGTGCCCGGCTCGGCTGTCCGGCACCGTTGTCCGTTGTGGAGGGGGCCGCCGCGGAGGGGGCCGCCGCGGAGTGGGTCCGCGCGGCTCTCCCCGGCGAACCGCGCGGACCCCTCCGTACCGGCGGCTCCGGACCGGACCACGGCGACCAGCTCCCCCGTTGCTGGTCGGCGGTCCGCCCCGGTCGCCGGGCGGCCCGGACGGGCGTGGTCGCGACGCTTCGCGGCCGACGACCGCCGGTGCCGCCCGGGTGCCGTACCCCGGTGGGCGGTGCTCGCCGGGCGTCCCCTCCCGGCCCTGCCCACTGTGCCGCGGGCCGATGAACGACCGGTCGCCGTTCTGTTGCCGCCGCCGTTGATCCGGGCCCGGCGACCCCCGCCGGCCGGACCGTGGACACCGGGGGTGTCCCCGGCGGCCGACAGGAGCTGCGCGTACGATCGTCGGGCCATGGAGAACACAACGGAGCAGAGCGCGCCCACCGAGCCCACCGGGTACACCAGTTACGTCGCCCTCGGGGACTCCTTCACCGAGGGCATGTGCGACGACCTGCTGCCCGACGGCCACTACCGAGGCTGGGCCGACCGGGTCGCCGACCGGCTCGCCGCCGAGCAACCGACCGGCACCTTCCGGTACGCCAACCTCGCCGTCCGGGGCAAGCTGATCGGCCAGATCCACGAGGAGCAGCTGGCCACCGCCGCCGGAATGCGCGCCGACCTCGTCACCCTGGCCGGCGGACTCAACGACGTGCTGCGGCCGCGCTGCGACATCGCCCAGGTCGAGGACCTGCTCGGCCGCTCCGCCACCGCGCTGCGCGCCACCGGCGCCACCGTGGTGATGTTCACCAGCACCGACCCCACCCGCCGGATGGCCGGCAGCGCCCGGCTGCTCCCCGCCATCCTGCGGATGAAGGCCTTCGTCCACGAGCTCGGCCGGGACCCGGGCATCGCGGTCGTCGACCTCTTCTCCGCCCCCTGCTTCGACGACCGCCGCCTCTGGGCCGAGGACCGCCTGCACCTCGCCCCCGAGGGCCACCGCCGGGTCGCCGAAGCCGTCCTGGAGGCGCTCGGCCGGCCCGCCGCCTTCGACTGGCGTGCGCCGCTGACTGCCGCGGCCCCGCCACGCCGGGCGGAGAAGCTGGCCGCCGACGCCCGGTGGGCCCGGACCCATCTCGGTCCCTGGGTGGGCCGTCGTCTCACGGGCCGTTCTTCCGGGGACGGTCGGGCGCCGAAGCGGGCGGAGTTGTTGCCCTACGAGGGGTGAGCGGGTCGGGGGTGCTGGTTTCCTGTCGTCGTCGGGTGGCGTGCCGTGTTGTCGGCTGCCGCTCCGTCGCGCCGGGTGGCGTGGTCGGCCGGCGACGTCCGGCGGGTTCGGGCGCATCTCGGTCCCTGCTTCGGCCGTCGCCTCATGGGTCGTTCCTCAGGGGACGGTCGGCCGGGACCCGGGGCGGTCTTCCGGGACGGCTGTGCCGGCCTAGGGGCTCGCGCACTGGACGTCCGGACCGTGGCCGGGCGCGGGCGGCCGCGGGGCATCCCGGAGAGGTCGCTCTCGTACGGGCCGCCCGCCGTCCTCGGGCCGTGCCGCGAAGCGGCCGGAGGCCACCGGCAGGAGCTGATGCCGTCCCGCGTTCTGCCCGCTCCGGCCGCTCCGGCTGTTCCGCCCGGTCGGCGGGTGCGGGTCCTCGACGGCCGGCCGATCGATCGGCCGGTGCCCCCGACGCGTGTGCGGTCGCCGGCAGCCGGGTCGCTCCGGGTGGAGTGGCCGGCCGGTGAGTGTGCTCCGGCGCGCGGCCGGCGAGCCTCTGCCGCGCGCCGGTGGGTCTCCCGTCGAAGCGGGACGCCGGCCGTGTGAGGCCCGGCCGTGCGAGGCCCGGCCGCGCGGCGTCCGGAACCCCGGCTCCCGGGTCAGCCCCGGAAGAGGTTGTGGCCCACGTCGGACGGCACCTCGTCCTGGTACCCCGTGCTGTCGGGGCCGGGCACGTGCTCGCCCGGGATCGGCTCGGTGCTCTCCCGGTGCAGCAGGACGACGCCGTCCTCGGCCCAGATCTGGCGGTAGCCGTGCGCCAGCAGCAGCTCGATCCGGGCCGCCTGCTCGTGGTCGGTCTTGAACGGGAAGGCGCGCTTGTCGGAGCGGATCAGTACGTACTCGCGGCCGCGCGGGGTGCCGTCCACCAACACCACGTCGGTGCGGGCGGTCAGCCGGGGCGCGGCCTGGTTGTCGGCCTCGACGGAGGCGCCGTCCGGGATCCTCTCGGCCCCCCGGATCAGCGCGGCCTCACTGGGCTTCGGCTGCCAGTAGGCGGGGACGAACAGGTTCGCCGCCCCGAGCGGCAGCGCGACCGCGACCGTCAGGGCGGCGGCCGCCACCCCGAGCCGCCGGGTGCGGACCGCGTCGTGCCGCCGGCCCAGCACCTCCAGCGCCGCGACCAGCAGGATCGGCCACAGGAACGCGTCGTAGTGGCGGGCGATCGACCAGTGGTTCGGGTTGCTGGAGAGCACCCGCTCGGCCAGCAGCGGCAGGGCACAGAGCACCGTCGCCGAGCGCAGCGGCAGAAGGAAGAGGGTGCCGAAGAGCCAGAGCAGCAGCAGCGGCTTCAGCGGTGCGTCGAAGAGGGTCGAGACCAGCAGGGTGGGGTTGCCGAGCACGTGGGAGACCGCCTCGCCGCCGTCCGCGCCCAGTGAGGTGTAGTTCCAGTAGTAGCCCGGAACCCCGCCCATCGCCGGTACCAGCCAGGCGATCGCCAGCACCGAGGCGAGCGGTCCGCCGAGCAGGAAGCCGAGGCCCCAGCGGGCGGTCTGCCGGCGCCGGTCGCGGTCCTCGTCCCGGCGGGCCCGCAGCAGCAGCACCAGCCCGTACGCGCCGACCGCCAGCCCCAGGTCCTCCTTGGTGCAGCAGAGCAGCAGACCGGCCAGCGCCGCCGTGCCGTAGCGGCGGGCCAGTCCGCATTCCAGCATCAGCAGGGTGAGCGGGACGGCGAAGGCGACCTCGTGGAAGCCGCCGCGCGAGGCCACCAGCAGCGGCCAGCCCAGCCCGTAGGCGAGCGCCGCGAGGTCGGCGGCGCGGCGGGCGGTGAGCGGGTCGGCGTCCGCGAAGCAGCGGTCGGCGATCCGGCGGATCAGCGGCACCCCGGCCGCGAACAGCAGCGCCTGGCCGACGAGGAGGGAGCGCGGGTCGTCCCAGAGCCAGTACAGCGGCGCCATGAGCGCGATCACCGGGGAGAAGTGGTCGCCGAGGAGGGAGAAACCCGGGGGGAACTCGTGGTGGAAGCTCTTCAGCGTCGACACGGGCAGGCCGAGGTGCGCGTACCCGCGCACGCCCTGGTCGAAGATGCCGAGGTCGAAGCCGCCCAGCTGGGCGGTCGCCCACTGTTGGGCGCCGATCGCGAGGCAGACGGCGAAGCAGAGCAGGGTGAGGGCGGCGGTCCGGGCGCGGCGCGGGAGGCGCGGGGTCGCCGGCTCCCGGGGGGCCGCGCCGTCCGCGGGCGCCGCCGAGGCGCTCCGGGCATCCTCGCCGCCCTCGGTGTCCGGGTACGCCGTCACGTCGTGCCGGGACATGCCTGCTTCCTCCACTGTTCGGTTGCCTCGGTGCCTGCGGTGCCGCCGATACGTCGGACTCCGGACCGACACCGGCCGACCACACTAACGGACTGCCGTTCCCGGGTTCCCGGTTCCCGGGCGGCCCCGGGCCCGGTGATGGTGTCGGTACGCTCTACGGCAGGCCCCCGCGAGCCCCGGCAGGCCCGGTGGCCCTTGCCGCCCCCGCCACCCCGTGGGCCCGGACCGCCCGGGCACCCCCGTACGGAGGATCACCAGCACAGTGACCGAGCCCACGCCCGCCCCGATCAGCCTGCTGTCCGACTGCGGGAGCTGCTTCGGGCTGTGCTGTGTCGCGCTGCCGTTCGCGGCCGGTGCCGACTTCGCCGTCGACAAGCCGGCCGGTACCCCGTGCCGCAACCTCCAGGCCGACTTCGGCTGCGGCATCCACGCCCGGCTGCGCGACAGCGGCTTCCCGGGCTGTACGGTCTACGACTGCTTCGGGGCGGGCCAGCGCGTCTCCCAGGTCACCTTCGGTGGCCGGAGCTGGCGCGAGGCACCGGAGGACACCCGGCGGATGGCCGACGTGTTCCCGGTGGTGCGCCAGCTGCACGAGCTGCTCTGGTACCTCACCGAGGCGCTCTCCTACGAGCCAGCCCGCCCGGTCCACGCCGAGCTGAGCCGGGCCCGGGCGGAGACCGACCGGCTCGCGGGCGGCACCCCGGCGGAGATCCTGGCGGTGGACGTGCCCGCCCACCGCCAGGAGGTGAGCGAGCTGCTGTTGAAGGCGAGCGAGCTGGTCCGGGCCGCCGTCCCGCGCCGCAAGGAGCACCGGGGCGCCGACCTGTTCGGCGCCCGCCTGCGCGGCGCGGACCTGCGGGGTGCCAACCTGCGCGGCGCGCTGCTCGTCGCGGCCGACCTCTCCGGCGCCGACCTGCGCACGGCCGACCTGATCGGCGCCGACCTCCGGGACGCGAACCTGGCGGGCGCCGACCTCACCGGGGCGCTCTTCCTCACCCAGGCCCAGCTCAACGCGGCCCGCGGCGACGCCGTCGCCAAGCTGCCCCCCGCCCTCAACCGGCCCGGCCACTGGGCCACCACGGCCGCTGCGGTCACCGGTGCCCCGGCGGCCACCGAACGGCGTGGCCCGCGCAAGTCCCACGGCAGGCCGCGGCGCCGCTGACGGTCGGGGGCGGGTGGCCGGGCCGGCCCGGCCCGGTCGATCCGACCGGCGTGGACGGCTTGGACGGCTTGGCGGGTCAGAGGTGGGGCCAGGGGTCGATGCCCGCCTCCTGGAGACGTCGTTCCTCCCGCCAGTTCAGGAAGACCGGCTGCTCCCGGGAGAACAGGCCCATGGGTCGCGGACTGATATCGCCGGTCAGGAACCCGACGAGGAAGTCGGCCATGCCGCAGTCGTACGCGACCCAGTCACCGTGACGGGTGAGCACGAGGGTGGTCCACCGGTCCGGATCGGGATCCGTGGTGTCCCAGAACGCCTGGGCGGCGCCGCAGTCCACGGCCCACGAGATCCTCCCGGCGAGTGCCGGACCGTCGGCGGGGTCCAGGTCGAGCAGCTCGTAGCCGCACTCGATCAACGCCTCGAAGTCCAGGGGCCCGGGGGAGGCGACCTTCAGCGGCAGGGCCAGGGAGAACGAGCTGTTGATCGACCCGCCACCGTAGACCGCGACGAAGTCGCGATAGTCGGCCGGAAGCGGAGTGCCCCACCGGAGTGCCGCCTCGTCCCAGTCGACGGGATCGCCCGCTCCGGAATGCGGCGGAAGAATCCCGGCCAATCGGGCCACGCTCGGGTGCATCGGCAACGCCTCTCTCGGGCAGTTCGGACAGAGGCTCCGCCAACACTGCGACTGCTGCGAGGCCAGGGAAACCCTACTGAGCACGCCTCCGCGAGCCGACCTCCGCGCCCCCGGTCGCCCGGTCCGCTCGCCATCGGCGTCCTGAGGCGATCGTGTCACCCGCCGCCGACACCCGGTCAGCCACCGATCGCCGATACGGCCCCGCACGGGAAGTCGGACAGGTCGACTTCCCGTGCGGGGCCCGGTGGCGGCTCTCGCGTCGGCCACCGGAGTTGTGGTGCTGGCGTGGGGGGGGGGGGGTGGGGGCGTGGAACCCCCCGGGGGGTGAGGGGCGGGGGGGGGGGGGTGGGGGCGTGGGGCGGGGGGGGGGCGCCGCGGCGCCCGGGCGGGGGGGGGCGCGGGGCGGGCGCGCGCGGCAGCGAAGGATGGTCCAGCGC
>NZ_JBHYYB010000008.1:28111-78294 GCF_042752535.1 Kitasatospora sp. NPDC059327
CCGCGTGCGTGCTTCTGCGCTCGGGGGGGCGGGGGGCGGGCGGCCGGGCGCTGCCCGGCCGGCGGGTGTGGGGGGGGGGGGGGGGGGGGCCGGGGGCCCCCCCCCCCCCCCCCGCCGGGGTGGTCAGGCCAGGATGGGCAGGTCCACCGGTGGGCGGTGGCGGAGGAGGGCGCAGGTGGTGCCGGCGAGGAGGGTGAGGGCCACGGCGGTGAGGGCGGGTGGGGAGGCCGCAGGGTGGAGGGGCCAGGCCCAGGGTTGGGGGCGGCCGTCGGGGTGCCACCCGGCTGCCGAGCAGAGCAGCGGGACGGCAGCGATCACGGCGGCGGCCGGGCGGTGGCCGATCAGGGGGTGGAGCAACAGCGCCGTACCGAGGTAGCCGGCGATGTTGCGGGCGAGGACGAGGGCGAGGTCGCTCTGGCCGGTCGCGTGGGCGAGCAGACCCGCCGCGATGCCCACCGCGGCGACGGCCCAGACGAGTGCGGCGTCCAGCCCGCGCAGGAACCGCCCGGCGACCGCCTCCGACCGCAGGTCGCCCCGGCCGAGGCCGTGCAGCAGGCACACCGCGGGGAGCAGCGTGACGACGTGTGCCACCAGGAAGTGGCCGGCGTGCCCGCGCAGTGCGGGCACCGGTAGTTCGCCGTCGCCGATGAGCAGGCCCAGCGCGAAGGTCGCGACGAGGACGGCGAGGACGGCGGGCACCGCGCGGGCCTTGCACCACCAGATCACCGGGCACCGCCCGTGGGAGGCAGTGGTGCGACGGTGTCGCAGTGGCGCAGGGCCTCGGTCACGGCCCGGTACCAGTCGAGTTGGGCCTCCCGGGGAAGCCGCAGCACCTGCTCGGCGAGCGCCGTGTCCTCGGCGCCGAATCTCCCGGCGGCGCCGGGTGGCGCCCCGGCCGGCGAGGCCTGCGCGGTGAGCCAGGCGGTCACCGGCCCGGTGGCGGCGCCCGCCGGGTAGGGGGCGCCGGAGCGGGCGCAGTCCGGGGTGCGGGGGAGCAGTCCGGAGACCACGCCGGGTGTCACGTCCCGCACGCGGGCCGTGGTGGGGATGCCCAGCTTGGCCTCGCCCGGCCCCGGTCGGGCCGCCATGGTGAGGGTCGCCGGGACCGGAACGCCGTTCCCGGCGAGGGTGTTGAGGACCCGCCCGGCCTCCTCGCGGATCAGGCCGGCGCGGGTGGTCCCCAGCTCCGGCCAGAGGCAGACCGTCGGCCGGCCGTGGTCGCAGACCAGTGCCGTGGCGGCCCGGTCCACCACCGGCTCCGGGCCGAGCCCCCGGGCCGGCAGGGCGGCGAGCGCCACGCCACCGGCCGTGACCGCCAGCCCGGCGGCGAGCGCGGCCGGCGCGCCCCGGTAGCGGATCACCAGGACGGCTGCGGCGCACACCGCGCCGGAGAACACCAGGGCGCTCAGAACGGCCCGGTGGTCCAGGACCTGGTCCACGGCGCAGCAGTCGGAGAGTCCGCCGCCGACCAGGTGCCGAAGCCAGTAGGTGTCGAAGGAGGCCGGGTAGGCGTTGAGGACGAAGCTGCTGACCAGGGCCAGCGGCACCGCGACCACCGGTGCCAGGACCCGCCCGACGACGGAGCCGACCAGGGTGTTGGCGAGCAGCAGCCCGGCCCAGACGGCGAACACGCCCGGCTGCGGAACACCGCTCACCGTGCCGCCGGCCAGCGTGGTGACACCGAGGGCGGTGACCATGCCGAGCCCGCCCATCACCGCCACCGGGAGCAGGACGGGCGCGGTGATCGCCAGCGGCGACCGCACCGGTGAGCGGTCGAAGACCCGGCCCCGGTGCAGTCGGGCGCCCTCCCAGGCTCCGGCGGCCGCGCAGGCGGCGCAGACGAACGGCAGCGCGAGGCCGGCGTGCCCGGCGGCGGAGAGGCCGTAGGCGGGGGTGACCCAGGCGGTGAGCTCGTCGCCGAGCGCGACCAGGACGAAGCCGAGCAGGAACGGCAGGGCCCGCGGACCGGCGGAGGTGCGCAGGACGGTGCGCAGCAGCACGTCAGGCCTCCCGCTCGACGAGGCGCGAGTAAGCGGCCTCGGCGCCGGCGCCCGGATCGGCGGCGACGGCGTGGAACTCCTCGATGCCGCCCTGGAAACGGACTCGGCCCCGGTCCAGCACCACCACGTGCCGGTAGGTCGCGGCGAGGTCCTCGGTCTGGTGGGTGGAGACGATCACGCTCACCTCGCCGGCCAGGTCCTCGACGAGGGTGCGGAACATGCCGCGCTGCGCCGGGTCGAGCCCGGCGGTCGGCTCGTCCATCAGGATCAGTTCGCTGCGGTGGGCCAGGCAGCCGGCGATGCCCAGCCGGCGCAGCTGACCGCCGGAGAGCCGGTGGCTCCGGCGGTCGGCGAGCGGGGCCAGTCCGACCCGTGCCAGCGCGCCGGCCGATGCCTGCCAGGCCTCGGTGCGCGACATGCCCTTCAACCACCCGCAGTAGGCGACCTGTTCGCGCACGCTGAGCCCCGGCACCGGGGTGACCTGTTGCGGCAGCCAGGCCACCGCCCGCCGGTAGGCCGCCCGGCCGCCCGGCCCGGCGGGGGTGCGCCCCCGCCAGGAGACCGAGCCCTGGCGCGGGGCGAGCTGGGAGGCCGCCAGCGCCATCAGGGTGGACTTTCCGGCGCCGTTGGGGCCGAGCAGGACGGTGGCCGGATTGTCGATCCGCAGACCGAAGCCGGCGAAGAGCCCGGCTTTCCGGGTGTACTGGAAATCGATGCCGTGGAATTCAAGGGTCATGGCGGGGTCGACGCATTTCGCTCGGTGGGTGCGGGGGCGATGCGGGGGAGAAGGCGGTGGGGAGGGGAGCGGTGTGCCGGGGCGGGGGCCTCCGGCACACCGGGAACGCCGGGTGCGGGCCGGTGAACGGGCCGGGCTCAGTACTGGGTGGTCACCGAGTCGACCCAGAGCTTTCCGCCGGAGCGCACGCCCTCCAGCGCGAAGTAGTACTGGCCGGAGCTCTGGTCGCCCCAGACCGAGGTGTCGCACCGGTTCAGCCGGTAGCCGTAGGACTTGTCGGGGCCGAAGACGTCCTTGTAGAGCTGGAGATCGGCGTTCTTGAAGTCGTTGGTGTCGGTGGTGCAGCCCTTGAAGGACACCGCCGTCACGGTGTCGTCGCGGTCGTTGTCCGCCCACCGGCGGGACTCCGAGCCGGGGCCCCAGTTGTTGATGTGGGAGGTCCAGGAGCCCTCCGCGAGGGCCGGCGTCGCGCCGGCGAATCCGAGCAGTGCGGCGGCCACCAGAATGCCGCGCACGAGCGTGCGGTGCTTTGCGTGCATATCCCGTCCGATCTTTTCGGTGACGCCGCGCGGGCGTCATGCAGGCAAAAAGAAACGAGCGGAGGTTCGACTACCATCGGCCATGATCACCCGATCGGACGAGCCGCCGCGGGAATGACCTTAGCGTGCACGAACAGCCCGCCAGCACTATTGATTCCGGCCATTCGGCGGGTGGTGTGGTGGGGCGATGGCTTGGCAAGCCGGTGATTCCAAGTGGTCAATCATTTACGCGATCGAAGGAGTGTCGGCCCAGACCTTTCGCAGATGTCCATTGATGACCGGTGAACTGTTCAGATCCGATTCAGTGGGATAGTCGGTCCGGTGAGGCCTGGCCGATTTCCTTCGTTGGGCGACCAGTTGGTGAGCAGCCGGGCGCGCAGCGAGCCGATCAACTCCTCGTCGACGCCGAGTGTGCCGGTGGCATAGGCACGCACCGAGCCGTGGGCGGCGGTGAGGTCGGCGAGCACGTGCCGGATCACGTCCTCCGGCGCACGCCCGTACCCGGGCCACCGGAGCGTGCGCCCGGGGTTGGCGGTGCGCCAGTCGGCGACGAGCTGCGGGGTGGCCAGCTCGGTGAGCGCGAAGTCGGCCGCGATGTCGTCCTCGGAGGCCCCGAGCAGGGTGAGGACGAGTGCCGCGATCAGCCCGGTGCGGTCCTTGCCGGACGCGCAGTGGAAGACCACCGGCCGGTCCGCCGTCGCGATGAGACCGAGCACCTGGCGGATCTCCGCGACCCCGTCCTCGGCCACCTCGGCGAACCGGTCGGCGAGGTGGCGCCAGGGGTCGACGTCCGGGTCGATCTCCGCCTGGTCGTACGGCCGGTGCTCGATCGAGAGGTTGTGGTGGGCCACCCCGTCGATCTGGGGTATCCGCCCCTTGGCGGCGATCTCCCAGGGGTGGCGCAGGTCGATCACGGTGCCGATGTCGAGCTCCCGGAACCGTTCGAGGTCGGCGGGCGAGGAGAGCTTGCCGAGCGAGTCGGACCGGTAGAGCCGGTGCCACCGGACCGACTGTCCGTCAGCGGTCCGGTAACCGCCCAGGTCACGGAAGTTGTGCAGGGCGTCGAAGGTGAGGTGCCGTGTCATGGACGCACCCTGGCGAGCGCCGGAGGTCGCACGACGATCCCCTCCCCGGTCGGCCGGGGAGGGGATTCGGGGGTGGCGGTTCAGCAGCCGGGGGTCGGAAAGGTGTCGGCGCGGACGGCGTCGACGAAGGCCTGCCAGGCATCGGCGGGGAAGGCGAGGGCGGGGCCCTCCGGGTCCTTGGAGTCGCGGACCAGGCGGCCGGTGCGGTCGCCGGCCACCTCGACGCAGTTGCCGCCGTTGTTGCCGCTGTAGCTGGACTTTCGCCACGGAGCGGTCGGTTCGGTGGGCATGATGTTGAGAAGTCCTTCCCTCACGCTGCGGATCAGAGCGGCGCTCTCGCGACGGGAGAGCGCATCCGCCTGGAGCAGATCATAGGCCCGCTGCCTGCGTTGGACGTCTCTCGGATCCTCGACGAAATGACCCTGATCCAGGCTCTCGGAGTAGATCCTTGTCTTGCCGTCAGGTGAGGTGACCAGCGAGACGATGGTGTCGAAGGGCACGCGCTCTCCGAGGCTGAACGGGGCGACCTGGAGGACGATGTTGGGGAGCTGTCCCATCGTCAGCAGATGGCCGAGCTGCTCGTGCATGACCGCGGGGCTCCCCACCAGGGAGCGGAGCGCGCCCTCGGAGTGGACGACCTTGAAGAGCGGGCCGTCGGGCGCGGCCAGCCGGTGTTGGCGGGCAAGCCGGGAGGCGACGCGTTCCTCGATCAGGGCGGTGTTTCCCGCGGCGTCACCTGAGGAGAGGAGCGCTCGCGCGTACGCCTCGGTCTGCAGGAGCCCGGAGATGTGAGCGATCTGGAACTCGCAGATCGTCGAGGCCCGGTCCTCGAAACCCGCGTAGCGCCGGAACCAGTCCGGATGCTCCACCCGCGCGTACCAGTCGATCTCCTTCCAGAGGTCCATCAGCTGTCCGCCGGTGTCCAGCAGCCGGTCGGCCGCCAGGACGAAGTCCTCCTGCGGATTGCGTGTTCCCGCCTCGATGCGGGAGACGTGCGGGCGGCTGCACGGGACGAGCGAGGCGAGTTCGCCCTGCGAGATGCCCTTCGCGTCGCGGAATCGCCGCAGTACGGCGCCGAACACCGCACCCGCGCTCGATCGGAGATTCGGGCTGACGGACTTCCTGCGTGTCATGGTTCAGGCCCCCCTGTGTCAAGACGTTCCCTGGAACCGGCTGATGGCTCGTCACCGGATTCGGAACCGTCGATGCTCAATCGTGGAACGGAAGAGACGCTCGCACCAGTGAGTGCACGAAGCGTCGTGCCCGCGCACGGAACTCCCCATGCATCAGAAGGTGGCCCAGCCATGCCCGAACCGCTTGACAGCACCCCGACCGACCAGCTCTGCTCGCTCCCGCGTCATCCTTCCTCCGCCATCGCCGCGCGGGTGGTCCTCCGGGGGTTCCTGTCCGACCTCAAGGGCGGCTAACGCTGCGCCGCCGCAGCCGAGTTGGTCGTGACCGAGCTGGTCGCGCACACCGTGCGGCGTCCGCGCGTGCCCGAACACCTGCTCATCGACGTGCTGTTCGAGCACGCCGTGCTCTCGGGGCTGTGGATCGAGGTGCGCGACATCGGGCGTGCCGACCCGGACCGGTGCCCAAGGGGCGGCGCGGAGGCGGGAACGGGCCTCGGGCTGGTCCGGGAGTTCTCCTCCTCCTGGGGCGAGCAGGTGAGCGAGGGCGAAGTCACCACCAGCCTCGTCCGGGCGCAGCTCGACCCGCCGCCGGGCGTCACCGCATAGGGTCATGTCCATGGACGAACGAATCGAGCACGCGCGACGTCTCTGCCACCAGGCGGTGTTCGGGGGCGAGACGGACGTCCTGCCCGTCGCCGACGGCGAGTTGGACGCCGTCGAGGCCGACCTCACGTTGATCCGCGGCCGGGTCCTGCACGCCCGCTTCCTGGAGCAGCGCATCCCGGACGAGCGCGAGCTGGAGCTCTTCCGGCACGCGGCCCACCTCTACCGGAGCCTCGGCGACGGGCGCGGCGAGGCCGAGGCGCAGTTCTGGATCGGCACCTACCACCAGGTGGTCCGGGGCGACGACGACGCCGCGCTGCCCGCCCTCCAGCGCTCCCGCGAACTCGCCACCGCGGCCGGCGACGACCTCACGCTCTCCTATGCCCTGCGCCACCTCGGCATCGCCGAGCACAAGGCGGGCCGGCTGCCCGCCGCCCGCGCGCTGCTGGAGGAGTCGACCCGGCTGCGCCGGGCACTCGCCTTCCCGGACGGCGTGGCCGCCAACCTGGTCGGCCTCGGGTACATCGCCGTCGCGGAGGGCCGCTCCGACGACGCGCGCGGATTGCTCGACGAGGCCGCCGAGCTGGCCGCGTCCGCCGGGGCGAAGGCCGTCCTGGACTCGGTCGACGAGGCGCGCGCCGCGCTCTGAGCCGACCCCGTGGTCGGACCCCGGCCGCCCCGGGGCGGGGCTAGGCGCCGACCTGGGTCGGGCCGGGATCCTCCGCCGGCCGGGCGGGCGGCTCCGCGCCCGGGGTCTCGGCCGGCGTGGGCGCCAGGCGGAGCAGCAGCATCGCGGCGTCGTCGTCCAGGGTGCCTCCGGTGTGGGCGGTGAGGGCGGCGCGCAGGTCGGTCAATGCGCTCGGCAGGTCCGGGTGGTCGAGCAGGTGTCCGTGGTCCTGGAGGGGGAAGAACTCGCCCGCGGCGTCGCGGGCCTCGGCCGTTCCGTCGGTGTAGAGGAGCATCCGGTCACCGGGCCCCAGCCGGACGGTGCAGGTCCCGGGGCCTTCGGAGTCGGTGAACGGCAGGCCCAGCGGAAGGCCGGGCGTGTCCGGTTCGGCGGAGCGGGTGGTCCCGTCGGCGCCGCGGACCAGCGGCGGCGGGTGGCCGAAGTTGAGCACCGTGACCTGCCCGGCTCCGCTGCAGTCGGCGAGCACGGCCGTGACGAACTCGTCCCGCTCGCCGCGTTGTTCCAGGCCGCGTTCGATGTGGTCGGCGACGATCCGCAGGTCTGCCGTGCCCGGGGCGGCCTCGCGGAAGGCCCGCAGCACGGTGACGGCGGTGGTGACGGCGGCCAGGCCCTTGCCCTGGACGTCGCCGACGATGACGCGGATCCCGTCGGCGGTCGGGATCGCCTCGTAGAGGTCCCCGCCGATCCTCGCCCCGGCGGCCGCCGAGGTGTAGGAGACGGCGAGGTCGAGGGAGCCGCTGCGCTGGGGCACGGGGCCGAGGATGAAGCCCTGGGCGACATCGGCCACGGCCTGGACGTCGACGAGACGCCGTTCCGCGCGCAGGCGGCGTTCCTCCGCGCGGGCGCGCTCCGCCGAGGCGTAGGCGGCCGCCGCCGTGACCGCCGTGATCGCGCTGTAGGCCACGGCGCTGCGGGACGTGGTCGGGATGCCGTTGACGGTGGCCGCCGCGACGCAGGAGAGCAGCGCGAGGCCCCCGATCAGGACCACCTCACGGGCCCGGCCGCGCGCGGCGGCGAGGGCCGGCGGCGCGGCCAGCAGGGCGAGCAGGATCGCGGACCTGGCCAGCACGTCGACGACGGTCACCACGGCGATCAGGGCTAAGGGCAGCACGAGCGCGGAGTGCGCGCGGGGGGTGGTGGTGTTCACGAGGTGCTCCCGGTCCGTTGGCTGCGTCGACGGCCGGACAGCTCCTGCCGAGGGGCTGCCGGCGGTCTGCTGCCAGGCCCCCCTTTGCCCACAGGGTAGACAGTGTGCGGACGAGACGGAAGCGACCGCTCCGCCCGTGCGGTCGTCCGGGGCGCCCGGTGCTCCCGCGGCGGCCGGTCATCGTGCCGGGTGGCTGGGCAGGGGGGCCGGGCTGTCGGCCGGCTCGTTCCCACCGGACCCGACGGGACGCGCGCGCCCGCCCGCCCGGACGTCCCGGTGACCGGGGCCGGAGCTTCGGTGACGACGAGTGACGGCGAGTGATGGCGAGTGACGGAAGCGGAGCCGGATTCCGGTCCGTCGCGGCAGTCCGGCCGCCCGGCCGGCGAGGGGGCGTCACACGCCGCGGTCGGCGAGGACCTCGCGGATCACATGGCGGGCGTTGGCGGCCAGGGCCGGATTGGTCGTGCGGTAGTAGGGGAGTTGGATCAGCGCGATGGACAGCGCCCAGGCGCGGCCGCGCTCCCAGGCGGCGTCGTCGGCGGCGAGGGCGGCCCGGAAGACCGGGCGGGCGGCGGCCGGGAGCAGGTTCCAGGCCACGATCAGGTCGACGGTCGGGTCGCCGACGCCCATCAGGCCGAAGTCGATCACAGCGGTGAGATGTTGACGCCTCATCAAAACATTGCCGGGGGAGAGGTCGCCGTGCATCCAGGTGGGTCTTCCGGCGTGCTCCGGCAGTCGAAGGGCCTTCTCCCACAGAGCCGTTGCCGCCCCGGTGTCGATCACCCCGCGCAGCCGGCCGATCGCCGCCCGGGTGGAGGCGTCGCGCGCGGCCAGCGGCACGCCCCGGGGGGCCGGCGGGCCGTCGGCGGGATCGAGCTCGCGCAGCGCGGTCACGAACCCGGCCAGGTCCTGGGCGAGTTGGAAGGGTGCGGTGGTCGCTCCGACGATCGGGTTGGCGCCGTCCAGCCAGCGCAGCACCGACCACTCCCACGGGTAGCCGGCGGTCGGCCGGCCCAGGGCGAGCGGGACGGGAACGGGTAGCGGCAGCCGCGGGGCCAGCCGCGGCAGCCACCGGTGCTCGCGCCCGACGCTCTCGGCCGCCCAGCCCACCCGGGGCAGCCGGACGGCGAGTTCGGGCCCGAGCCGGAACATCGTGTTGTCCGTCCCCGCCGAGGCGACGCGTTCGAGGGGCAGCCCCCTCCACTGCGGGAACTGGCCCGCGAGCAGCCGCCGTACCAGGGCGGTGTCGATGTCCGGTTCGTCGTCGGGCAGGCGGTCGTGCATCCGAGCGGCAGCGCACATGCCCGGCACTGTACTCCCGGGCTCCCCGGCCGTTCGCGGTATTTCGAACACTAGGGTGGGGCCATGGTGGACAGGTGGGGACGTTGGGTCATGTGGGGGGCGCTCGGGGGCGCGACCGCGTTGGTGGGCGCCGCCCTGGTGGGCCGGTTCCACCGGCGGTCGGGTGGACTGCTGGTGGTGCGGGAGTGGTTCGACCAACCACTGCTGTTCGCGACGTCGGCGCTGCCCCTGCTCATCGTCGCGCTGGTGTTCTCGCGGTGGCCGACCTGGGTGCGCGGGGGGCTCGGCTGCGCCGTGGTCGTGCTGGGGGTGGGCACCGTGCCGTTCTGGATCCTGTCCTCGGACGGCCCTCGGACGACGCGCATCGAGGCGGCGCCCGGCCGTTCGGACCGTGTCCTGGTGGTTCGGCAGGACACGGCCGGGTTCGGGCCCGACCCGGTCTCCTGGGTCTACGTCGACGACGGTTCCGGCCTCACCGCCCGCCGCTGGCAGGTCGCCTACGTCGGCGAGCACGACGGCCTCGGCGAGGTCGGGTGGGACGGGCCGGACCGGCTGCGCCTGGTGACGGGCGACGGGACCAGGTGGGTCCGGCTCGGCACCGACGGCCGGCCGGGCCCGGTGACCCCCGACCGGCCCTGACGGAACCCGCCGCCGGGGCCCCGCGCCACGCCCGGCCGCGCCGGGGCCAGCCGGGAGGTGTCGCCGGTCAGTGCCAGAATGCGGGGGTACGGGGAAAGCAACTCTGGAGAAGGTGACCGGCTTCGTGAGCACGCCAGACGAACAGGTGGCCCAGCAGGCCCAGCAGGCCATCGAGCGGAAGATCGCCGAGGAACTGGGCGTCCGCGGCGCGCAGGTGAAGGCCGCCGTCGACCTGCTCGACGGCGGCGCGACCGTGCCGTTCGTGGCCCGCTACCGCAAGGAGGCCACCGGCTCGCTCGACGACACCCAGCTGCGCACCCTGGAGGAGCGGCTGCGCTACCTGCGGGAGTTGGAGGAGCGGCGCACGGCCGTCCTGGAGTCGATCGAGGCGCAGGGCAAGCTGGACGACGCGCTGCGCGGGCAGATCCTCGCCGCCGACTCCAAGGCGCGCCTGGAGGACATCTACCTCCCCTACAAGCCGAAGCGCCGCACCAAGGCGCAGATCGCCCGTGAGGCCGGCCTGGAGCCGCTCGCCGACACCCTGCTCGCCGACCCGACCCGGGACCCGGCGACCGTGGCCGACGCCTACCTGAACGAGACGGTGGCCGACCGGACCGCCGCGCTGGAGGGCGCGCGGGCCATCCTGGTCGAGCGCTTCGGCGAGGACGCCGACCTGGTGGGCTCGCTGCGCGAGCGGATGTGGACGCGGGGCCGGCTGGTCGCGACCGTCCGCTCGGGCAAGGAGCAGGACGGCGCCAAGTTCGCCGACTACTTCGACTTCGCCGAGCCGTACACCAAGCTCCCCTCGCACCGGATCCTGGCGATGCTGCGCGGCGAGAAGGAGGAGGTGCTGGACCTCGACCTCTCCCCGTTCGACGGCGAGGAGGGCGGCGACCTCCCCGGCGAGAGCGACTACGAGCAGCGGATCGCCGCCCGCTTCGGCATCGCCGACCACGGTCGCCCGGGCGACAAGTGGCTCGGCGACACCGTCCGCTGGGCCTGGCGCACCCGCGTCCTGGTACGGCTCGGCATCGACCTGCGCGGCCGGCTGCGCCAGGAGGCCGAGGACGAGGCGGTGCGCGTCTTCGCCGCCAACCTGCGCGACCTGCTGCTCGCCGCCCCGGCCGGCACTCGCGCCACGATGGGCCTGGACCCGGGCTTCCGGACCGGCGTGAAGGTCGCGATCGTGGACGCCACCGGGAAGGTCGTCGCGTACGACACGATTTACCCGCACCAGCCGGCCAACAAGTGGGACGCCGCGCTGGCCACGCTGGCGGCGCTGGCGAAGAAGCACGGCGTCGACCTGGTGGCGATCGGCAACGGCACCGCGTCCCGCGAGACCGACAAACTCGCCGAGGACCTGATCAAGCGCCACCCGGAGCTGAAGCTCACCAAGGCGATGGTCAGCGAGGCCGGCGCCTCGGTCTACTCCGCCTCCGCGTTCGCCTCGCAGGAACTGCCCGAGCTGGACGTGTCGATCCGCGGCGCGGTCTCCATCGCCCGCCGCCTCCAGGACCCGCTCGCCGAGCTGGTCAAGATCGACCCCAAGTCGATCGGCGTCGGCCAGTACCAGCACGACCTGAGCGAGGTGAAGCTGTCCCGCTCGCTGGACGCGGTGGTCGAGGACTGCGTCAACGCGGTCGGCGTGGACGTCAACACCGCCTCCGCGCCGCTGCTCACCCGGGTGTCCGGCATCACCGGCACGCTCGCGGACAACATCGTGGCGCACCGCGACGCCAACGGCCCGTTCCGGACCCGCAAGGCGCTCAAGGACGTCGCGCGGCTCGGTCCGAAGGCGTTCGAGCAGTGCGCGGGCTTCCTGCGGATCCCGGACGGCGACGACCCGCTGGACGCCTCGGGCGTGCACCCGGAGGCGTACCCGGTGGTGCGCCGGATCCTCGCCGGTACCGGCGGGGAGCTGCGCGGGCTGATCGGCAACAGCACCGCGCTGCGGGCGCTGCGGCCGGGGGACTTCGCCGACGACACCTTCGGCATCCCGACGGTGACCGACATCCTCGGCGAGCTGGACAAGCCGGGCCGTGACCCGCGCCCGGCCTTCCGGACGGCCACCTTCAAGGAGGGCGTCGACAAGATCGGGGACCTGGAGGTCGGCATGGTGCTGGAGGGCGTGGTGACCAATGTCGCGGCCTTCGGCGCCTTCGTGGACGTGGGTGTCCACCAGGACGGCCTGGTGCACGTCTCGGCGCTGTCGAAGAACTTCGTCAAGGACCCGCGCGAGGTGGTCAAGCCGGGTGACATCGTCACCGTGCGGGTGACCACGGTGGACGTGCCGCGCAAGCGGATCGGGCTGACCCTGCGGCTGGACGACGAGGTCGGCGCCGAGCGCGGCGGGGACCGGGGCGGCGGTCGCGGTGGCGAGCGCGGCGGGGACCGCGGTGGCGACCGGGGCGGCCGCCAGGCGCGTCCGCCGCGCCAGGACCGGCGCGGCTCGGGCGGCGGCTCCGGTGCGGGCTCGGGCGGTGGCTCCGGCTCCGGCGGCCAGGCCCCGCTGGGCAACGGCGCCATGGCGGACGCGCTGCGCCGGGCCGGGCTGGCCGGCGGGTCCGGCTCCGAGGGCGGCCGTCGCTCCGGGCGCCGCTGAGCGCCGGAACGGGCCGCCGAGGGCGGTGACAGCCGTACGGCGGGCGGTGGACAGCTGGTCCACCGCCCGCCGTACGACTGTCGTCCTCCGGTCGGTGAGCTGCGGTCGGTGAGCTGCGGCCGGTAGCGGCTCGGCCGGTGCGGCCGGGGCCCGCCCTCAGCCGGTGGACGATCGCCCGCGCAGCTCCACGGCGAGGCCGATCAGCTCGCCCCACCACTCCTCATGGCCGCGGACGAGCAGTCGTCGGGCCTCGGCCGGCTCCATCGCCCGGACCTCGACCACCTGCTCGCCGTCGTCGGGGTTGGTCGGGGCGGAGTCCACCGACACCTCCGCCCAGCCCCAGAGCCAGGCCTTCTCGGGGTGCGGCTGCCACGGCCGGTAGGGCTCCGGGTTGTCCGTCACACAGCGGTGGGCCCCGAGCCAGGACGGCTCGCCGAGCAGCCGCGCGCCCGCTTCCTCGGCCAGCTCACGAACCAGGCAGGACTCGATCGACTCGCCGCTCTCCCGGGTGCCGCCCGGCAGGAACCAGTGGTCGCGGTCGTCCCGGCAGAGCACCACCAGCCCGTCGGCGAAGCCCACCAGATGGATGTTGGTGATGAGCTCGTCCGGCGGCATCGCGGTGGAGAACTGGGCGTCGTAGCGGCCCCACGTCCAGTACTGCGGAGCGTGCAACGCGGGGAAGCGTGCGGCCAGTTGGGCCGCTCTGTCGGAGATGTCCGGCCGGTCCGTGGTATCGGTCATTCGGTGATCGTAGTCCCGGCCGGACGTAGCAGGGGCGTGGTCGCCTGGACGAGTGCGAGGTCGGCCGCGTCGATCGCCCGGGGGCGGCGCGGGATGGTCGCCTCAAGCGGAACGCCGGCCCAACTGCCCAGCGACATCTCGGCGGTGATGCCCGGACCGAAGCCCGCGATCAACCCGTGGGTGCCGTCCGCGACCCCGCCCTCCTCGAAGAGCCGGGCGAGGGCGTCGAAGACGACCGCGCTGGCGATGTTGCCGCGCTCGGTGAGGGTCGCGCGGCTGAAGCGGAAGGCCGCGGGCTCCAGGTTGAGGAAGTGGCAGAGGTCGTCGAGGATCCGCGGTCCGCCGGCGTGCACGATGTAGAAGCCCAGGCCCGAGATGTCCCAGCTGTGTTCGGTGGCCAGCGTGCGCAGCGCGGGGGCGAGCATCTCCATGGTGCCGGGGACGCGCTTGTCGAGCTGGAAGTGGAAGCCGGTGTCCTTGACGCCGTACGAGATCCAGTCCTCGGTGTGCGGGACGAGGTGCGAGCCGTTGCGCTCGATGTGCACGCCGGTGCCGCCGCGGCCGCGCATCACGACGGCGGCGACGGCGTCCCCGAACAGGCCGTTGGAGAGCAGCGAGCCGACCCCGAGGTCGGTCGGCTGGTAGCAGAGCGAGCAGAACTCGCAGGCCACGATGAGGACGTTGGCGCCCGGGTAGGCGCGGCAGAAGTCGTGCGCCCGGTTGACGGCCGCGCCGCCCGCCGCGCAGCCGAGCTGGGCGATCGGCACCTGACGGGTGTCGGAGCGGAAGCCCATGCGGTTGATCAGCCAGGCGGTCAGCGAGGGCATCATGAAGCCGGTGCAGGACACGTAGATGATCAGGTCGACCTCGCGCGCGGACAGCTCGGCGTACCCCAGGGCGCGTTCGACCACCTCGGGCACGCGCCGCTTGGCCTCACGCTCGTAGACCGCGTTGCGGGTGGTGAAGCCGGGGTGGCGCAAGGTCTCCTCGATGGGCTGGACCAGATGCCTGGTCCGGACCCCGGTGTTCTCGATCAGGCGCAGTGCCAGGCCGAGTTGCGGGTGTTCGGCGTGCAGGTCGCGGGCCAGGTCGAGGGTCTCTTCCAGGGTGATGACGTGTTCGGGGACGGCGATGGCGGGTCGGCAGAGTGTTGCCATGGGTACGGGTCTCCCCTGGAGGGCCTACGGATGCGTCGGACGGGCGCCGGGCCGGCGCGGCGGGGAGGCGGTCACCAGGCGACCGGCAGGGTGCGCGGGTAGCGCCAGATCGAGCCCGTCCGCCAGTCCAGCTCGGCGGCCGGCACGGCCAGCCTGAGCTCCGGGAAGCGGCGCAGCAGGGTGCCGATGGCCACCTGGAGCTCCATCCGGGCCAGGTGGGCGCCGGCGCAGTGGTGCGTCCCGTAGCCGAAGGCCATGTGGGTGGCCGAGCCGCGGTCGAGGTCCAGCTCGTCGGGCCGCTCGAACATGGCCGGGTCGCGGTTGGCGGCGAGGTAGGAGACGTGGACGGCCTCGCCGGCCCTGATCAGCACGCCGCCGAGCTCGACGTCCTCGGTGGCGACCCGGGCGATGCCGACGCCCTGGCGGAAGGGGATGAAGCGGAGCAACTCCTCGATCGCGCGCGGCAGCAGCTCCGGCTGGGCGCGGAGCTTGGCGAGCTGCTCGGGGTGGGTCAGCAGGGTGTAGGTGATGTTGCTCAGCTGGTAGGTGCTGGTGTCGTGGCCGGTGACCAGCAGGACCATGGCCATCACGGCGAGCTCCTGGTCGTCCAGCAGCTCCTCCTCGTCCCGGGCGGTGGCCAGGGCGCTGATCAGGTCCTCGCCGGGGGAGCGGCGGCGGGCGGCGGTCAGCTCGGAGAAGTAGGCGCGCAGCGCGGCCTTGGCGTCGACCTGGCCGGCGCCGCTGCCGGGGCCCATCGCCATCATCGCGACGGCGTGGCCGCGCAGCTCGGCGCGGTCCTCCTCGGGGATGTCCAGCAGCTCGCAGATGGTGACGAGCGGCAGCCGGCTCGCGAGGTGGTGCACGAAGTCGGCGGGGGAGCCGTGCTCCTCCATGTCGTCCAGGAAGCCGTCGACGGTCCGCTGGGTCTTCGGCCGCAGCTGCTCGACCTGGCGGTTGGTGAACCCCTTGGCGACCAGCCGGCGCAGCCGGTTGTGGGCCGGTGGGTCCATCAGGTTGATCGCCTCGACCTGGGCGATCGGGGCGGGCGTCATCCGGGGCAGGTCGCGGCCGATACCGGCGGCGCGACTGAAGCGGCGGTCGGTGGTGACGACGCGGACGTCCTCGTAGCGGGTGGCCAGCCAGGCCTCGCCCTCGCCGTGCGGCAGCCGGATCCTGGCGACCGGGTCCTCGGTGAGCAACCGCTGGAGGAGGGGGTCGAACTCCAGGCCTTCGGTGTGGTTGAAGGGGCAGTCCCACACGGGGGCGGAGGTAGTCACGGGATTATCCAAAAGGCCGGAGCTGGTGCCGCCCGACCGGGGGGATCGTTCGGGCGCGGACGTGCTGATGTTCCCCCACCAGGAGGCGGAAATGTGGAGAAGGAAGATAGTTCGCTCGATCGAGCGAGATAGATGATTGTCATGCGAAATACGGGAGTTGACGATCCCGATCGCGCCGGGAGAAGGCGGCTCCGCGGGCCGCCGGGGGCGTCCGGGGGTTCGGGCGGCCGGGCCAGAACCGGGCGGGCGTTCGAGGCGTCCGTTCAGGCGTGATCAAAGCTGTCCTCGGCTCCGTGCCGATGTTCTGGCCCGGGCTGTTCTGCTCGCTGGTGCCGGCCGCGCTGCTGAACCAGCCGGTCGGCCGCCTGCTGCGCGCGCACTGGGCGGTCGCGTTCCTGCTGCTGCTGGCCCTCGGTGGAGTGCTGACGCTGACCCTGCTGCCCGACGCCCACGGGCCGGTGCGGGAACTCTCCCGGGCGGCCGTGCGGCACTGCGCCCTGGACGGTGCCGGGCCGCGCACGCCGGGTGCCTGGCCGGCCTCGCGGCACACCGGCCTGGACGTCGCGCTGTTCGTCCCGGTCGGCCTCGCCGCCGCGCTGGCCGGCACCAGGCGCCGGGCGGCGGTCGTCCTGCTGGGCGCGGCGGCGCTGCCCTTCGCGGTCGAACTCGCCCAGTACGCGGTGCCCGCGATCGGCCGGGCCTGTGACGCCCAGGACGTCCGGGACAACCTGGTCGGGCTCGCCCTCGGCGCGGGGATCGGCCTGCTCGCGGGCCCGCTCGTCCGGGCCGGGGCGCGTTCGCGCCGGGAGCGGCGGACCTGACCCGGGTTCGCGGCGTCGGCGGGTGCGCGGCCGGGCGCGCGTGGTCACGGGCCCGGTCGGGCGGGCCGGGCGGGGCGGATCACGGTCGGCCGCCGCCGCGTTGGTGGCGGCTCCCCGAGGGCCTGAGCACCTCGGGGAGCCGCCGGAACGGGGGCTCAGCCGCCGTACTGGGCGAAGATCTTCGCGAACTCGTACGGCTGCTGGGCGATGTTGGTGCACTTGAAGAGCGCGCCGGTGCAGGCGTTGGCGTCCCGGGTGGCGTCCCAGAAGGCCAACTCACCGAGGTGGTGCTGCTGGGCGAAGGCCACCAGCTGCCGGGCGTCGGCCTGGTCGTAGATCTGGTGGTCGTCGTTCTCCCCGATCATCGGGGTGATGCCGACGGCGGCCCAGAGCTGGGCGTCGGTCTTCGCCGGGTAGAGCGCCTTGAGCTGGCCGTAGAGGCCCTGGGCCGCCTGCACGGCCGCGTCGCCGTAGTCGGCGCCGGTGCGGTAGTAGTCCATCGCCATGGCGTTCACCAGGTCGACGCCCACGCCCGCGTCCCGGGCGGAGCGGACGATGGCCACGCCCTCGGCGGTGAGGCCCTCGGGCAGCACCGGCAGGGTGAACGACACCTTCAGGCCCGGGTTGGCCTTCTGCAGCTTGGCGAGCGCGGCCGAGCGGCGGTCGTTGGCGGCGGTGTCGGCGATCGCGGCGCCCTCGATGTCGAAGTCGACGTAGCGCAGGTTGTAGGCCTTGACCACGGCGTCGTACTCGGCGAACAGCGAGTCCACCGTGGTGCAGGCGGCGGCGAGTTCGGTGCCGCTGGCGCCGCCGAAGGAGACCTTGGCGTCACCGCCGGCCGCCCGCAGCGCGTCCACCTGGTCCTTGGCCCAACCGGTGCGCGGGTCGTAGGCGTTGAACCAGCTGGCCTTGCAGCCGACGCCGGTGACGAAGCCCATGGTGAAGGACTTCAGGTTGCCGGCCTGGGCCATCGCGGGCATCGACGGGGTCGGCCAGGCGCCCATGTCGATGTACGGGGCCACCGGGACGGCGGTGTTCGGCGGCGGGGTGGTGGACGTCGCCGTGGCGGTCGGGGTGGGCGTCGCCGTCGGGGTGGCCGAGGTCGGCGGCGGGGTGGTCGGGTCGCCGCCGGGGCCGGTGAGCGTGATGTCGTCGGCCAGGTAGGCGCCCTGCCCGTACCAGCCGTGCAGGTAGACCGTGACGCTGGTGGTGGCCGCGCCGGTGGTGAAGGTGGTGGCGAGCTGCTGCCAGGAGGCGCCGCCGGGCGTCCAGACGGCCGGGTCGGTGACCCCGCTGCCGGTGGCGCCGAGGTAGACGTACTGGCCCTGGACCCAGGCGCTCAGCGTGTACTTGGTGTTGGGCCGGACGGTGACCGTCTGCCCGCACTGCGCGGTGTCGCTGCTGCTCGCGGCGCCCTTCAACGCGTACGAGCCGCTGTGCGCGCCGGTGCTGACGACGCTTCCGGTCGTGCCGGAACAGCTCCACGGGCTCGCCGAGCCGCTCTCCAGGCCGGCGTTGGCGAGCAGGTTGCCGTCGGCCGCTCCGGCGTTCCCGGCGAGGGTGGCGAGCCCGCCGCCGGCCAGCACGGTGGCGGCGGCGAGGCTGAGCAGCTTGACCCGGCCGGCGGGGCGGCGGTGCCGGGCGGGGGCGTCGGGCACGGGGGCGTCGTGGGGCGCGCGTGGCATGGGGGTGCCTCTCGGGACGGTGCCCCCGCGGCTCGCCACGCGAGGGGGAGCGCGGGCGTGCGGCGGGGGCGGTGGGGGCGTGGTCCGGTGCGGGGAGGTGCGCGGTGCAGCTTCAAACTGGACTAGACCAGCTGTGCACGTCAAGCACCTTCGGCACATCAGAGGCGGCTGTGGGGAAGGTTTTAGGAACGGTTTAAGGCGGGCCCTCCGGCCGGGCGGTTCCGGTGGTCCGGGGGCGTGCGGTCCGCCGGACCACCGGAACCGGCGGAGCGGTCAGCAGGTGGGACAGGGCGCGCACTCCCGGACCTGGACGTTGTCGACCACCGGGCCGTAGGCGCCGGTGGCGGTGGTGCTGGCGAAGGTGAGCGTGGTGGAGGCGTTGGCGGCCACGAAGGTGAACTGGCGCCCCACGTACCCCATCGCGGCCCGCGACTTGCCGGTGCTGTCGAAGGAGAAGTCCTGGAAGTCCTGGCCGTCGACGAGGGCCCGGCCGGTCTTGACCGCCGGTCCGCCTTCGGGGTTGGCCGCCAGCGAGTACGTGACCGAGTAGGTGGCGCCCGGCGTCGTGGTGAAGGTCTGGGCGACGGCGCCCGGGCCGCCGCCGTTCAGGTCGACCGACTGGTCGCCCTCGGCGGCCTGCCAGAAGCCGGCGCCGATCAGGTCGACGCTCCCCGTCGTGACGCGCCACGGGCCGATCGACTGCCCGGCCGTGAGGGAGGCGAAGGTGTTCGCCGCGACCTTCGGGGTCTCGAAGCTGCCGTCGTCGAAGCGGCTCAGGGCCCGGGTCTGGGCCGCCGCGCGGTCGGCGGTACCGGCCGCCTGGGCGGGGACCGTCGAGGCGGCGAAGCCACCGAGCAGCAGCACGGCGACGACGGCGGCGGTGCGGGTACGCGGGACCGACATGGGGACCTCCTGGGTGGAAGCGGTGGCGGAGCCCGGACCGGGCCCGCCGGCGCTCATCGTCCGGGCCCGCGGCGCGGCGGGGCCAGGCCGGGGCGCGGGCGCCTCGTGGTGCGGGGCGAGGCCCGTGAGCTCTCGCGCGCCGGTTTGCCGGGCCACCACCCGGCGGGCCGTACCGGGCCGGGTCCCTGGCCAGGGCCTTCGCCCCCGCGACCGGACGGACGACCCGTCGCGCGGCGGCGCGCGGCCGGCCGTCGGGGCGGACGGTCGCTCCGGGCCGCCGTCGCACACGACCCATCGGCGCGCCCCGGTCTCGCTTCGTACGCCCCCTGTCGGCGGCACGGCCCGGCTTCACACCGGAGCCGTCCGTCCTGTTCGCACCGGAGCCGTCCGTCCTGTGGAAAGGTCCGCGCCGCGGCCCGGCGGCTCCCTACGGTGACCCGATGACCAAGGACCTGCGCATCTGTTTCATCGGGGACTCCTTCACCCAGGGCGTCGGGGACCCCGAGTTCCGCGGCTGGGTCGGCCGGGTGCTCCAGGAGACCGGCCGGCCGGAGCCCGCCGGACTCACCGGCTTCAACCTGGGCGTCCGGCGCGACACCTCCTCGGACGTGCTGCGCCGGATCTGGCCGGAGGTCGACGCGCGGACCCGGCCGGACGCGGACAACCGGCTGGTGGTCTCGGTCGGCAGCAACGACGCCACCGTGGAGGACGGCGCCCCCCGCGTGGTGCCGGAGCGCTGCCTGGCGAACCTGGCCGCGGTGCTGGACGGCGCCCGGGAGCGCGGGCTCGGGGTGCTGGTGGTCGGACCGCCGCCGGTGGTGGGCTGGGGGGAGGAGCACCTGGAGCGGCTGTTGGACCTCGCCGGGCGGCTCGCGGCGCTCTGCGCCGGGCGCGGGGTGCCGTTCGTCGACGTGACCGCCGCGGTCGCCGCGCACCGGGGCTGGGCGGCCGAGGCGCTCGCGGCCGACGGGGCGCATCCGGGTGCCGCCGGCTACCGCTTCCTCGCCGGCCTCGTGCTGTCCGGCGGCTGGCCCGCCTGGGTGAGCGGCGCGTGGGCTTGACCTTGAGCGCACTCGAAGGGAGAGGCTGGTGCCGTTGATCGACGACACGAAGGAGTACCGGAAGATGCGTACCACCACGTTTGGTCAGCAGGGCCCCGAGGTCGGCGTGGTCGGCCTCGGCTGCATGGGGATGACCTGGGCCTACGACCCGGGCAACCGCGACGACGAGACCTCGGTCCGGGTGATCCGGGAGGCGCTGGACCTCGGCGTCACCCTGATCGACACCGCCGACATCTACGGCCCGTACAGCAACGAGGAGGTGGTCGGCGCCGCGCTGGCCGGCCCGTACCGGGAGCGCGCGGTGCTGGCCACCAAGGTCGGCCTGGTGCCGGGCACCGGCGACCGGCGGGTGGGCAACGACGGGCGGCCGGAGCACGTGCGGCGCTCGATCGACGAGAGCCTGCGCCGGCTCGGCACCGACCACGTCGACCTCTACCAGTTGCACCGGGTCGACCCCGAGGTGCCGATCGAGGAGACCTGGGGCGCGCTCGCCGAGGCCGTCGCGGCCGGCAAGGCGCTGCGGATCGGGCTCTCCGAGGTGAGCGTCGAGGAGATCAAGCGGGCGCAGGCGGTGCACCCGGTGGCGTCCGTGCAGTCCGAGCTGTCGCTGTGGACCCGGGACGCGCTGGCCGAGGTGCTGCCCTACACCGAGGCCGAGGGCATCGCGTTCCTGCCGTTCTCGCCGCTCGGCCGGGGTTTCCTGACCGGCAGCATCTCCTCCGCGGACGAGCTGCCGGCGGACGACTTCCGGCGCTCGCTGCCGCGCTTCCAGCAGGAGGCGCTGCAGGCCAACCTGGCCCTGGTGGAGAAGGTGCGGGAGGTCGCCGGACGGGTCGGCGCGACGCCCGCGCAGGTCGCGCTGGCCTGGGTGCTGGCCCAGGGGCGGTACGTCTTCCCGATCCCGGGCACCAAGACGCCGCGCTACCTGGCGGACAACGCCGGGGCGGCCGACGTGGTGCTCCCGGCGGCCGACCTGGCCGAGCTGGACGCGCTGCCGGCGCCGACCGGCGGGCGCTACTGACCGTCCTGGGGCGGCCGACGGTCCGGGGCGCTGACCGTCCGGGGCCGCCGGCCGTCCGGCGGGGGCCGGCCGCACCGGCCGGCCCCCGCTCAGCCCTCCTTGACCCAGACCAGCTGCCGGCCGGTCTCGCCGGGTGCCCGCACCGCCGCCTCGGCGATCCGGTCCAGCCGGAAGCCGAGCTTGCGGGGCACGGCGGCGCTGGCGGCGTTGGCCTGGTCGCAGTGGATCTCCACCCGTCCGACCCCGGGCAGCGCGAGCGCGGCCCCGGCCAGCGCCCCGGCGGCGGCGGTGGCGATGCCGCGGCCGCCGTGCCGCGAACCCACCCAGTAGCCGATCTCCAGCGCGCCCGGTCCGATCCGACCGTGCAGGCCGAACGAGCCGATCACGCTGCCGGGTTCGGCGTCCAGGCCGACCAGGTAGATGAAATCGGTGCCCGCGTCCCAGGCGGCCGCGCCGGCCCGGGTGAGCTCGGTGGTCTGCGCCAGGGTGGGGGCCTCGGCCGCCCACTCCAGCCAGGGCCGCAGATGCGCCAGATCGCTCCGGACGGCGGCGTTGAGCGCACGCGCGTACGCGGCCGAGCGGCGGCGCAGGGAGATCCCGCCGGCCAGTCGGAGCAGTTCCGGTGGCCGGCCGGCGGAGATCTCGGCCGCTGCCGGCCCGCGCCGTCGGGCGGCGGGGCGGGGACGGGGGATGTCCTCACCGGGGGGTGGCGTGACGTGTGTCATGACAGCGATTATGGGTGGGCCCCGGAGCGCCGACCACCGGCGAACCGCCGGGGCGGCGGCGCCGCCCCGGGGCGTGTCAGAGGCGTACCAGCACCTCGTCGAGATCCTTGCGCCGCAGGTCGGGGACGCGCGCCCCCGCCGCCGGGTAGCCCACCGGGATGACGTAGGCGGCCCGCTCCTCGGCCGGCCGTTCGCACACCTCGTTGAGGAACTTCATCGGGCTCGGGGTGTGGGTCAGGGTGGCCAGGCCCGCCTGGTGCAGGGTGGCGAGCAGCAGGCCGACGGCGATGCCGACGGACTCCTTGGTGTAGTAGGGGCGCGGCGACCCCGGGCCCTTGTGCACCTCGAAGACGACGATCACGGCGGGCGCGTCCTCCAGGAACGGCTTCTGCCAGTCGGTGCCGATCGGCGCCAGCGCGGTCAGCCACTCCTCGGAGGCCCGGTGCGCGTAGAACTCGCGCTCCTCGGCCTCGGCGGCCTCGCGCAGCCGCCGCTTGCGCTCCGGGTCGGTGATCACCACGAACCGCCACGGCTGGACGTGCGCGCCGCTGGGCGCGGTGTTCGCGGTGCGGATCGCCCACTCGACGACGCCGTCCGGGATCGGGCGGGTCGCGTAGTCGCGGACGGTCCGGCGCCGGGCCATCACGTCGTGGAAGGACCTGCTGCGTGCCTCGGCCTCGTGGGCGGGCACCGTCATCGGGGTCAGCGGGACGGTCGGGTACGGCGTCCCTGCCTCTGCACTGTCAACCATGGCCGACAGCACAGCACATGACGGGCGGTCCGGGAAGGGCCCGGACCGCCCGAATGGACCAGACCACTCAGCTCTCGTGGACGAGCCCGCCGCGGACCTCGATCCGCCGGTCGACCGACACCGTGTCCAGCATCCGCCGGTCGTGGGTGACCAGCAGCAGCGTGCCGGTGTACGAGGCCAGCGCGGACTCCAACTGCTCGATGGCCGGCAGGTCCAGGTGGTTGGTGGGCTCGTCCAGCACCAGCAGGTTCACACCGCGGGCCTGGAGCAGCGCCAGTGCCGCCCGGGTGCGCTCGCCGGGCGAGAGGGTGGCGGCCGGTCGCAGCACGTGCGCCGCCTTCAGCCCGAACTTGGCCAGCAGGGTCCGCACCTCCTCCGGCGTCAACTCCGGTACGGCGGCGGCGAACGCCTCCGACAGCGGCTCCCCGCCGAGGAAGAGGCCGCGGGCCTGGTCCACCTCGCCGACCACCACGCCCGAGCCCAGCACGGCGTTGCCGCCGTCGAGTTCGAGCCGGCCGAGCAGCGCGGCCAGCAGCGTGGACTTGCCCGCGCCGTTGGCGCCGGTGATCGCGACCCGGTCGGCCCAGTCGATCTGCAGGTCCACCGGGCCGAACGCGAAGTCGCCGCGACGCACGGTGGCCGAGCGCAGGGTGGCGACCACGGAGCCGGAGCGCGGCGCGGTGGCGATCTCCATCCGCAGCTCCCACTCCTTGCGCGGCTCCTCGACCACGTCCAGCCGCTCGATCATCCGCTGGGTCTGCCGGGCCTTGGAGGCCTGCTTCTCGGTCGACTCGGTCCGCATCGCCCGGCCGATCTTGTCGTTGTCGGAGGACTTCCGGCGCGCGTTGCGCACCCCGTGCTCCATCCAGCCGCGCTGCATCCGTGCCCGGGCCTCCAGGCCCGCCTTGGTGTCGGCGTACTCGTCGTAGTCCTCGCGGGCGTGCCGGCGGGCCGTCGCGCGCTCCTCCAGGTACGCCTCGTAGCCGCCGCCGTACAGGTTGACCTGCTGCTGGGCGAGGTCCAGCTCCAGCACCCGGGTGACCGTCCGGGCCAGGAACTCGCGGTCGTGGCTGATCAGCACGGTGCCCGCGCGCAGGCCCTTGACGAAGGACTCCAGGCGCTCCAGCCCGTCCAGGTCGAGGTCGTTGGTCGGCTCGTCCAGCAGGAAGACGTCGTAGCGGGACAGCAGCAGCGAGGCGAGGCCGGCCCGGGCGGCCTGGCCGCCGGAGAGCGCGGTCATCGGCAGGTCCAGCGAGACCTTCAGCCCGAGCGAGTCGGCGACCTCCTCGGCCCGCTCCTCCAGATCGGCGCCGCCGAGGTCCAGCCAGCGGTCCAGGCTCGCCGCGTAGGCGTCGTCGGCACCGGGGCGGCTCTCGACCAGACCCTCGGTGGCCTCGTCCAGCGCCGCCTGCGCGGCCGCCACGCCGGTGCGCCGGGCCAGGAAGTCCCGGACCGACTCGCCCTCGCGCCGCTCCGGCTCCTGCGGGAGGTGACCGATGTTGGCGCCCGCCGGGCTGAGCCGCAGCGAACCGCCCTCGGGGGTGTCCAGCCCGGCCAGCAGCCGCAGCAGCGTCGACTTGCCGGCGCCGTTCGCCCCGACGAGCCCGATCACGTCACCGGGGGCGACGACCAGGTCCAGGCCGGAGAAGAGAGTACGGTCGCCGTGGCCGGCGACGAGGTCCTTGACTACGAGTGTGGCGCTCATGATGTCTCCGATTCTAGGAGAGCCGGCGAGCGCGCCGGGGCCCGCGGCGGGAAGGCCGCGGGCCCCGGGGGCCGGACGGCGGCCGCGCGGGCCGCGGGCCCCGTCCGGCGGGCCGGTCGGGACGTGCCCGGGATCACTTCCGCTTGGACATGTACTCCAGCGCGTGCTGGGCGACGTCGTCCAGGTACGGACCGGCCTCCCAGGTGTTGTCGTTGCCGCCGATCGAGGTGTCCGAGACCAGCACCTGCTTGCCGTCCCTGGCCGCGAACCAGCCGCCGCCGCTGTCGCCGCCGGTGCCGTTGCAGCCGATGGTCAGCATCGCCGGGCGGCTCGGGTCGATCGTGTGGCGGACCGGCTTGCCGCTGTCGCAGTGCTCCAGCTCCATGCCGTCGAACGGCTTGCCCGCCGGGTAGCCGAAGCTGCTCACGCCGGTGATCTGGTCGCGCGGGGCGTTGAACCAGACCGGCACGGAGCCGCCGACGACCTCCTCCAGCGACTTGTTGCCGCCGTCCGGGTTGGCCACCCGGATGATGCCGAAGTCGTACTGGCTCCACGGGCCGCCGTACTCCGGGTCGGCCTCGTCGGCCCAGGTCGGGGAGACGATGCCGGCCACCGCGCCCCACTCGCCGTACGGCTCGGCCTGCTGCAGCGGGGCCTGCTTGCCGCCGCTCACCGCACCGGCGCTGTTGAACGCGGGGGCGAAGGTGATGTTGGTGTGCGACTTGCCGCCCTTGCCGCCGTGCAGGCAGTGGCTGGCGGTCCACACCAGATTGCTCTTGCCGGGGTTGGCCGGGTCGGAGACCACGGTGCCGGAGCAGACGTAGTCCTGCTTGCCGTCCTGGAAGAACAGCTTGCCGTTCACGTGGTAGTTCTTCGTGTACGGGTGCGGGACGGGCTTCTCCTGGACCACCTTCGGCAACGGGTCGTCGCCGTTGTCCGCCGGCGCCGGGGAGGCCGGCCGGCTCGGCGTCGCAGCGGTCGGCCGGGCCGTCGGCTGACCGGTGGGCGCGTTGCCCGGGCCGGGCTTGACCGGCTTGGCGTCGAGGATCTTCTGGAGGTCCCAGAAACCCTTCACGGCCGGGGTGATCACGTTCTGCTGGGCCCACTTGTCCCAGTCCTCGAACTTCCACTTCTTCAGTTCGTCGAGGGTGGGCAGTTTGACCGGCGCGGCGCCCGGCGTACCGGCGGCGCTGGTCACGGCGGTGGTCGGCGCCGCCGTCTGGGCCCCGGTGGCGTCGCTGTTGTCCGGACCGCACGCGGTCGCGACCACCATCGTCAGCGCGACGACGGAGGCGCCCAGCGCGGCACGCGTCGTCCGGGATATCGGTGACATGAGTTCAGTTCCCCCTGTGGATACACGCCGTACCGCCCGAACCGCAGGGCGTGGCAGGTGAGGAGTCTGCCACGCGGGCGGTGGCGTCCCCGGCCGCGGAGCGGACCGGAACGGAGCCGTCACGGGATCGGCACGTGATCCGCACCGAATTAATCGGTTGCGAGGGGCCCGGAGGCCTCCGTAGCGTGATCCGAGTCACCCGCCAGAACAGGAGAAGGCCGTTGCTCTACTGAGGTCCCGAGACACCGCCCCCCGCCGCCCCGCAGCCCTGCTGCGCGCGGTGCGTGCGTGTGCGAGTGCGCGATCTCAGTGGTGAGCCGGACCGGCGTCCCTTCGCCCGATTCCCTCGAAGGCCCCAGGCCCCCTCCAGGCTCCCCGCGTACCGCCCGCGGTGTCTCCCGTGTTGCTCCCCAGCTCGTCTGCGACCACCCGGGAGGCCTCCATGGCACAACCCAGCACCGCTGTCCTCTGCACCGACCTCGGTTTCGAATGGCCCGACGGCACGACCGTGCTCGACGGCTTCCACCTCGCCGTCGGCCCCGGCCGGACGGGCCTGATCGGGCTCAACGGCGCGGGCAAGTCCACCCTGCTGCGCCTCGTCGCCGGGGAGCTCACGCCGACCGCCGGCACCGTCAAGGTCGGCGGCGAACTCGGCTACCTGCCGCAGGGCCTGACGCTCGACACCGGGCTGAGGGTCGACGAGGCGCTCGGCATCCGGGCCACCCGCGAGGCCCTGCACGCCATCGAGTCCGGCGACACCGACCAGCGCCACTTCGACGCCGTCGGCGACGACTGGGACGTCGAGGAGCGCGCCCGCGCCGCCCTCGACCGGCTCGGCCTGCAACGGCTGGCCCTCGACCGGACCACCGGCGAACTCTCCGGCGGCGAGGCCGTCCTGCTGCGGCTGGCAGCCCTGCTGGTCCGCCGCCCCGACGTCCTGCTGCTCGACGAGCCGACCAACAACCTCGACCGGTCCGCCCGCGAGCGGCTGTACGAGACGGTGGCCGGCTGGAGCGGGGTGATGGTGATCGTCAGCCACGACCGCGAGCTGCTGCGGCACGTGGACCAGATCGCCGACCTCAGGGACGGTGAAGTCAGCTGGTACGGCGGCAACTTCGCCGACTACGAGCGTGCCGTCGCGGCGCAGCAGGAGACCGCCGAGCGGCTGCTGCGCCATGCCGAGGCCGATGTCGAGCGCCAGAAGCGGGACTTGGTCGAGGCCCGCGGCAAGCTGGAGCGCAGCGCCAGCTACGGCAGGAAGCGCTCGGTCACCCGCAACGACCCGCGGATCGTCGCCGGCAAGCTGAAACGCCAGGGCCAGGAGACGGCGGGGCGGCTCCAGGGCATGCACACCGAACGGCTGGAGGACGCCAAGCAGCGGCTCACCGCCGCCGAGGAGGCCGTCCGGGACGACGCCGAGATCCGGATCGACCTCCCGCGCACCGCCGTGCCGGCCGGGCGCACCGTGCTCACCCTGCAGAAGGTCCGGATGGCGTACGGCACCACCGTCGACCTCGATCTGCGCGGGCCCGAGCGGATCGCCCTGACCGGCCGCAACGGCTCCGGCAAGAGCACCCTGCTGCGTACCGTCGCGGGTGAACTCGCTCCGCTGGAGGGGGAGATCACCACCCCGGTGCCGCTGTGCCACCTGCCGCAGCGGCTCGACCTGCTGGACGACCGGCTCACCGTCGTGGGGAACGTCAAGCTGTTCGCCCCGTCGGCGGGGGACAACGCGATCCGGGCCCGGCTGGCCCGCTTCCTGTTCCGCGGCGGCCGGGCCGACCAGCTCGCCGCCACCCTCTCCGGGGGCGAGCGGTTCCGCGCCACGCTGGCCGCCCTGCTGCTGGCCGACCCGCCGCCGCAGCTCCTGCTGCTCGACGAGCCGACCAACAACCTCGACCTGGCCGGCGTCCGCCAGCTCACCCAGGCGCTCGCCGCCTACCAGGGCGCGCTGATCGTCGTGAGCCACGACCTGCCGTTCCTGCGCGGCCTCGGGATCACCCGCTGGCTGGAGCTGGACGGCGAACTGCGGGCGGTGGAGCCGATGTAGCCGCGGTGGCCCCCTGGCCCGGCCCTGGGCCGGGCCGGGTCAGGCGCCGCCGGGCTCCGTCGCCGGCCGCGGCTTGCCGGCGACCCGCGTACCGAGCCGGTCCAGCCCGATCACCGTCGCCGCGAGGACGACGAACTCCACGGTCAGCAGCGCGATCTGACCCCAGACGTAGCCGTAGCCCTTGGTCGTCGGGTCGAAGAAGAAGTAGGGGTAGGGCATCGGGTAGTTGGAGAACAGCGCGTTGCGGGCGAGCACGATCGCCGCGTAGCCGAGCGGGAAGGCCAGCCAGAGCGGGATGTCGCGCCAGGCGGAGGCGTTGCGCGGCTTCAGGGTCAGCCAGTCGATGATGACCATCACCGGCGTGACGTAGTGGAGGAAGAAGGACGACCAGTGCTGCAGCTTGTCCGGTCCGTCGAAGAGCCCGGGCAGCGGGTTGGCGCCGTGCTCCAGCAGGATGTGCGAGACCAGTCCGGTGATCAGGATGTAGAGCGTGGCGGCCCCGCGCAGCCGGGGGGCGGGCGCGTCCACCGTGCCGCGCTTGACCATCCAGTAGACCGCGCCGATGAAGTAGCCGAGCACGATCACATTGCTCTGGACGGTGAAGTAGACCAGCGGGGCGGTCTGGAGGGTCAGGCCGAGGCCTGCCGAGAGCACGATGCCCATGCGCCACCAGAGCGCGGGGCTGGTCCGGACTGACATGCGGTCACCAGTTCGTTTCAGGCGATACGGGAGGTATCGGGCGGTAGCGGGGGGAAGGTCGCACTCTACTCGCTGGTAGGGCCGGGACGGAAGAAACGTCTCCGCAGGTGGTGGGCACCTGCCCGCCCGCCGCCGCCCGCCGCCCGCCCGGCCCGCAACCGCCGCCGCCCACCGCCCTCCCGGCCCCGGCCGTCACCCCGGCAGGACGAAGCCCGACTCGTACGCGGCGATCACCGCCTGGGTGCGGTCGCGGGCCCCGAGCTTGGCCAGCACGCCGCCGACGTGCGTCTTGACCGTCTCCTGGCTGAGCACCAGCCGCCCGGCGATCTCCCCGTTGCTGAGCCCGGTGGCCATCAGCCGCAGGACCTGACCCTCCCGCTCGGTGAGCCGGTCGATCGGCCCGCGCCCGGCGCCGGCCGGCCGCCGCCGGGCCGGCACCTGGCGCAGCGCGAGCTCCCGCACCGCGGCCGGGAAGAGCAGCGAGTCCCCGCGCGCGACCAGCCGCACCGCCTGCACCATCTCCTCCGCGCCGGCCCGCTTCAGCAGGAACCCGGCGGCGCCGGCCCGCAGCGCGTCGTACACGTGGTCGTCGTGCTCGAAGGTGGTGACCACCAGGATCCTGGGCGGCTCGGACATCCCGCCGACCAGCTGCTCGGTGGCCCGGATGCCGTCGATGCCGGGCATCCGGACGTCCATCAGCACCACGTCCGGGCGCAGCTCGCGCACCAGCGGGACGACCTCCGCGCCGTCGGCCGCCTCGCCGACCACGGTGAGGTCCGGCTCCGCGTCGATCACCACCCGCAGGCCGGTCCGCACCAGTCGTTCGTCGTCCGCGATCACCACGCGGACGGTTCCGGTCGTGTCGTTCATCGTTCCCCTTCCAGGGGCAGCCAGACGGCCAGCCGCCAGTTCGCGCCGTCGTCCGTCGGACCGGCCGCGCACCCGCCGCGCAGCACCGCCGTCCGCTCGCCGATCCCGCGCAGCCCCCGGCCGCCACCGGGCCGGCCGGGCCGGCCGGGGCGGTCCGGGCCCAGCGGGTTGGTCAGTTCGATCTCCAGCCGGCCCGGCGCCCGCCCCACCCGCAGCCCGGCGGGCGCCGGCCCGGCGTGCCGCAGCACGTTGGTCAGACCCTCCTGGACGATCCGGTAGGCGTCACGGGACAGCGCGGCCGGCAGCCGGTCCAGGCCGGGGGCCAGCTCGGCGTCGACCGCGACGCCGGTGCGGGCGAGCTGACGCAGCAGGTCGTCCAGTCCGGCCAGGGTCGGCCCGGTGGGCTCCGCGTCCGTCCGGTCCTCCTCGCGCAGCAGGCCGAGCACGGCGTCCAGCTCGGCGACGGCCGCCCGTGCGGTCTCGCCGATCGCCTGCAGCGCCTCGGCGGCGAAGTCCGGGTCGGACCGCAGCACCCGGGCTGCCGCCGAGGCCTGGATGCCGACCGCGCTGAGCGCGTGGCCGACTGAGTCGTGCAGCTCGCGGGCGAGCCGGTTGCGCTGGGCGAGGACGGTGGCCCGGCGTTCGGCGGCGGCCAGCCGCTCCTCCGGGGCCGGGCCGAGCAGCACGGGCGCCCACCGGGCCAGCAGGGCGCCGAGCCCGGCGCTGACGGCGAGGATCAGCAGCAGGAGCGACAGGCCCAGCACGGGTCCGGGCAGCCAGGAGGGGAAGCCGCGGTCCTGCCGGAAACGCACCACGTGGTCCATCGCGGGCCCGCCCAGCGGGGAGATCGTCAACACCAGCGCGAACGGCGCACCGGCCAGCGTCATCCCGCTGACCAGCCCGCCGAACAGCACGTGCAGCACGTACCAGGCGGCGGTCCGCCGCCGGGCGGCCCAGGAGCGGGCCGGTCCGGTGGCGACCTCCTCGGCCCGGTGCGGCGCGCAGAGCGCCCGGGCCGCCGCCCCCTCCAACGCCCGGACGGTCGGGACCAGCGCGGTGACGGCGGCCATCGGCAGCGAGAGGCCGAGCGCGGCGAAGTAGAGGAGCAACTGGACCACCGGACCGTGCGCCGGGTTCAGCGCGCCCAGCAGCACGGTCGACAGGATCCAGTAGGGCATCAGCAGCGCGCCGCCGAGCACCAGGTGCACCCAGCGCAGCCGGGCCCGCCGGCCGACCAGCGCGCCGCCCATCCGCCGTGCCGTGCCGCCCGTGCCCGCCCCCGTGATCACCGGGCCGACTCTACGGGAGCCGTCCTGGCGCCGGGGGAGAGCGCCGAGACCACCACCGCCGCCCGCTCGGTCGGCGGTTCGAGCGTCGGGTACGGCACCGTGGCGGCGCGGGCGGCCCGGACCGCCCGCGCCGCGCACCCGGTCGGCGGTGGTCTTCGTGGTCATGCCCCCACGTTCCCGCCCGGTACCGGCCCGGGTCGTCCGTCCCGGCGACGATCCGCCTCCCCCGCCGGGGGGAGCCGCCGGCCCGGGTCTCCGGGGAGGAGACCCGGGCCGGCGGCTCCGGCGGCCTACGGGACGATCGGCTCGCAGCCGATCGCCGTGCCACCGGCGGCGAGGAACTGCTTCCAGAGGTCCTTCTCGTCCGGGAAGAGCCCGCTGCCGCCCACCCCGGGGCTGTACTTCCGGTCGAGGTGGAAGTAGGCGGGCTTGCCCTGGCAGGTGGCGACGGCGTTCTCGCCCGAGGACCCGATCCACCGGGCCCGCCCGTAGGCCTCCGTGCGGGCGTCCCGCGGGTCCAGCGCGCTGACCCGGGGGTCGGTGGTGATCGTGAAGGAGGCCACCGTGTTCAGGCCGCTCGGGGAGGAGACCTCGCAGGACCAGACCGGGGCGAACCCGGCGGTCACCGTCTGCCGATACCCCTCGCCGGCCTGCGGGTCCCGGGTCGGCGCCATGCCGGGCAGGCCGCAGACGTTGCCGAGGTCGGCCGGCTGCGGGGTCGCCGCGGCGGACAGGGCGGACGGGGCGGGCAGCCCGCCGCCGCATCCCTTCTTCTCCGCGGCGGTGTTGGCGAAGGCCACGGCCAGCGTCGCCATCCCCGCGGCACGGCCGCCGACCCTGTCGTCCGACCCGAGCAGCCGGACCTCGGCCCGCATGGCCTGGGGACAGCCGTCCGGGAGCAGTGCCCAGGCGCGGGAGTCCAGCACGGCACCGGTGGAACCACCGGCGAACAGCCGGGCCTCCGGCGTCGTCGGCGGCGCGACCTCGTCCCCGGGGAGCGCGAGGGCGAGCGCAGCGGACCGGCCCGTCGGGCCGAACAGCCCGTACGAGACCGTCACCCGGCAGGCGGCGGTCCCGTCGTAGGCGCCGGGCGACCAGCCGTCGCTCTTCTCCTCGCTGATCCGTCCGGGGCCCAGGGCCGCGTGCACCTCGTCCGCCGTCGCGGCGTCGCCGCACACGCTGTCCGGTCCCAGCACGTTCGTCAGGTTGTAGAGCAGCACCCCCGAGACGCCGGCCGTGATCGCCACGATCACGGCCGCCGCCCGAAGGCGCAGCCGCCGGGTGGTGAAGCCGCGCCGGTTGAGGGCCTCGTCCGTGCGGCGCAGCGGGCCCGCGGGCGTGTCCGTGCTCCCGCCCGTGCGGTCCTGTTCTGCCGTCATGCCGTCATCACCCCCTGCCCAGCGCGCCGTTGTAGGTGCGGTCGATCGCCGTCGAGTAGTTCTGCGTGACGCCCTCCATGAGCTGTTGGGTCACGCCGCCGGTGGCGTCGACGTCCCGCTGGGAGACGCCCGACAGCACGGCCTTGTACTCGATCATGGACTTGAGCTGTTCCTCGCCTGCGGAGTAGTTCTTGCTGAGGTCGCCCTGGGCCTTGGTGTCGAGCTCGGCGTTGGCCTTGTTGGCGTAGTCGGCGGTGCCGACGTCGACCAGCCGTTGGGCGATGTCGCCGAACGGGCCGGGGAGGAAGTAGTTCACCGGGGTGCCGTAGATGTGGTAATCGATCTTGGACTGCCAGTTGTTCTTGAACTTCTGGTCCTCGCGGTGGTCGATCAGGACGTCGCCGCGCACGCCGTCGAGGGCGCCCAGGGCCTGGCCGGCCTCCTGGGTGAAGCCGGCGAACTTCGGGTTCACCCGGCCGGTCGCGTCGGGCTTGAAGTCGTCCGGGCCGTAGGTGTCCATCCGGCGGGCGATCTCCTGGGTCTCCGCGGTGTGGATCACCCGGAAGGCCTCCGGGTCCTCGGCGGAGCCGCGGATGGTGCGCAGCAACTGCTCGCGGCCGAAGGTGAGGCCGCTGGGCTCGGAGCCGCCGCGGACCTCCTTGCCCAGGATCTCGTGCACGTCCGGCGCGTAGTCCGCGATCATGTTGCCGAGCGGACGGCGCAGGCCGGCGGGCAGGCCGTTCTCGCCGCCGGCCTTGTCACCGCCGAGGGTCGCGACGGTCTCGTTCATGATCCGGGACATCGCGGGGTCGTGCGGGCGGGGCGGCTGGTTGCCGTGCGGGTCGCGGCCGGTGGCGGCGGCCTCCAGGGCGTCGCCGAAGGCGCCGCGCGAGGAGTCGCGCGCGACGCTGTCGAGCAGCTTGTCCTCGTAGCCCTGGTTGGGCCACGTGCGGTCCTTGAGCAGGTAGTCGAGGTTCTTGTTGGCGCCCGGGTCGAGGAACTCCTTGGAGGCCTCCGGGTTGCGGCTCATCGCCCGCATCAGGCCGCCCATGGGGTCGTCCCGGTCGTAGAGCGGGCCCCACAGCTCGGCGCCCTTGTTCTTGCTGTGCTTCTCGTAGTCGACCAGGTCGTTGCCGACCTTCTCCAGGAACGCCTTGTCGTAGTCGCCCTTGGCGCCCATCAGTTGGGTGAGGACCGGGTAGTTGTCGTTGAACCCGGCGGCCGAACCGCCGGGCCTGCGGGCGGCCTTGAGCAGGCTGTCCTGCCACTCCTTGCCCATCCCGCCGTCCTTGGTGGCGGTGGCGAGCACCTGGGACAGGTTGCCGTAGATGTCCTGGTAGTCCTTGGCGCCGCGGTCCCCGTGCGCGTAGCCGTCGTAGCTCTTGGCGTACACCAGCAGCGCGTCCGGGCCGGTCTTGTCGCCCGCCCCGAGGCTGTTGAGCAGGGTGGTGGAGAAGTCCTTGGAACCGGAGCCGGCGGCCATCAGGTTCCGCAGCCGCAGCCGTTCCTCGTCGGAGAGGCTCTGGCCCTTGCCCAGCAGGTCGGCGGCCCGCTTGGCGTCGGCCACGTCGCCGCCGCCGTACGGGCTGGCGTTGAAGGCCGTGGTGCTGGTGCCGACGTCGGTCTGGAGCGCGGACGAGGCGCGCTGGTCGGCCGCGGTGGCCTGCTCGACGGCCCTGGTCAGCCGGTCGGATATCGCCTGGGCCTTGCCCTTCATGTCGACCTGGTAGGTGCGCAGGAGCTCCTGGTAGTCGGGGTCGTTGTGACCGACGCCCGACATCGGCGGCCAGCTGACCGCGCCGTCGGCGTCCACCACGAGCTGCTGGCCCTGTGCGTCGTGGAGCGTCGCGTCCAGGTCCTTGCGGGCCGCGGTGAAGTCCGAGGCCGCGTCGCGGATGATCGCCGCGAGGGCGGTGGCGACGCCGGAGGCCTGGGTGAAGTCGGTGTCGATGGTCTTGAGGGTGCGGCCCGCGTCGTCGGCGGCCGCGCCCTGCCAGCCCGCCCGCTGCGGGGTGGTGGTGAGGTCCGTGCCGACCCGGGTGTCGAGCGAGGTGAGTGCCTTGGCCATGTTGGTCCAGGCCTCGGCCGTCTCGGTGACGCCGGAGAAGTCGGCCTCGTGCAGTTCCTTGAAGGACACCATGCCTCTGGGGCTCCTCTGTGAGTTCTCGGTTCTCGGGGCCGGGGGCTCAGTGGCCGAACTGGCCGGCGGTGGCCTGCTCGTGGGCCTGGTAGGTGCGCTGGGTCGTGTCGAGGTTGTCGGCGGTGGCGGTCAGCTTGTCGTGCAGGCTCTTGCACTGCTGCAGCCAGCGTTCGGTGGAGCCGGTGAGGGCGGCGCCGAAGGAGAAGCCGCGGATCCTGGTGGCGGCGGTGCTCGCGTGCTCGGCGAGGTTGTTGCCGCCCTTGCCGTTGGCGCTGTCCAGGTCGGTGGCGATCTGCCGGGCGATGCCGGCCGAGGCGTTGAGCTCGTGCGGCCGGTCCAGCCGGGTGGTGGGCGCGGACGGCGGCGGGCCGGGGGAGGGATTCGGGGTGGGGCCGGCCGCGAACGGGGACGTGCCCGGTGCCGAGATCGGGATGACGGTGTCCGGCGACGGGTTGCGAGGTGCGCCCGGCGGGGAGGCCGGCTGGACCGGCCCGGTGGTGAACCCTGGGGAAACCATGTGCGTCTGCTTCCTTTCCTCCGACGAGAGGTCAGAACCCTTGTGGCGGCAGGACGACCGTACCGGCCCGCCCCGTAGGTGTACCGACGCACCCTCCGTCACCCCGGTTGCACGGACCGCGTCAAGGATTCGCCAGGGCCGTGTCGGCGGGCGAAGGGTCTTGTTACCGGCGGGTCGCTTCCCTATCATCGCGAGTGTTACAGCTTTACTGTCAAACCCCGAAGGGGTGGTGGCCGTGCGTGGCCCCAGCAGCCCCGGCCCGCTGGCCGGCGTCCGGGTGGTCGAGCTCGCGGGGATCGGCCCGGGCCCCTTCGCGGGCATGGTGCTGGCCGACCTCGGGGCCGACGTGGTCCGGGTGGACCGGCCCGACCCCTCGCCGCTGACCCAGGAGCCGGCCTACGACGTCACCAACCGCAACAAGCGCTCGGTGCTGGTCGACCTGAAGTCCCCCGGCGGGCCCGGCCAGGTGCTCGACCTCGTCGAACGCGCCCAGCTGCTGATCGAGGGCTACCGGCCCGGCGTCGCCGAACGCCTCGGCGTCGGCCCGGAGGCCTGCCTCGCCCGCAACCCCGCCCTGGTCTACGGCCGGATGACCGGCTGGGGCCAGGACGGCCCGCTGGCCGCCCGGGCCGGTCACGACATCGGGTACGCGGCCGTGGCCGGAGTGCTCGGCCTGATCGGATCCCCCGAACAGCCGCCCGCCGTGCCCGCCAACCTGCTCGGCGACTACGCCGGCGGCTCGCTCTACCTGGTGGTCGGCCTGCTCGCCGCCCTCCACCACGCCGGCGCGACCGGCGTCGGACAGGTCGTCGACGCGGCCATCGTGGACGGCGCCGCCCACCTCACCACCGTGCTCTGGGGCCTGCTCGCGGCCGGCCGGTGGCAGGACCGCCGGGGCGTCAACCTGCTCGACGGCGGTGCGCCCTGCTACGCGGTCTACCGGGCCAAGGACGGCGGCGACCTCGCCGTCGGCGCGCTGGAGCCGCGCTTCTACGCCGAGTTCGCCCGGCTGCTGGAGCTCGGCCCGGACGCGCCCGGACAGTACGACGTGGCCCGCTGGCCCGAACTGCGGGAGCTGATCGCGGCCCGCTTCGCCACCCGGACCCGCGCCGAGTGGGAGGCCGTCTTCGCCGGTTCCGACGCCTGCGTCGAACCGGTCCTGACGCTGCGTCAGGCCGCCTCGTACGAGCACCTGGTGGCCCGCGGCACCTATGTCGAGGCGGACGGCGTGACCCAGCCCGCCCCCGCGCCCCGGTTCTCCGCCACCCCCGGCACGCTGCGCCGCCCGCCGGCCCGGCCGGGCGCCGACACCGCGGCGGTGGCCCGCGACTGGGGCGTGCCCGCCCTGCTGCCCCCGGACGGCCGGACCGCCCCGGACGCCCGGCTCACCCCGGACGGCGCGACGACCCCGGACGCCCGGACCACCCCGACCACCCCGGACGCCGAGGCCCGATAAGGAGCTTGCCGTGGAACGCGACATCTACGCCGAGGAGCACGAGGACTACCGGGCGACCGTCCGGTCCTTCCTCGCCAAGGAGGTGCTGCCGCACTACGACCGCTGGGAGCGGGCCGGCATCGTGGACCGGTCCGCCTGGCTCGCCGCCGGCCGGCAGGGCCTGCTCGGGCTCGCCGTCCCCGAGGAGTACGGCGGCGGCGGCACCGCCGACTTCCGCTACGCCGCCGTACTGGCCGAGGAGTTCGCCCGCGCGGGCGCCTCCGGTCTGGCGATCGGCCTGCACAACGACATCATCGGCCCCTACCTCACCTCGCTCGCCACCGACGAGCAGAAGCGCCGCTGGCTGCCCGGGTTCTGCAGCGGTGAGCTGATCACCGCCATCGCGATGACCGAGCCCGGCACCGGCTCCGACCTCCAGGGCATCCGCACCCACGCCGTCGACCAGGGCGACCACTACCTGCTCAACGGCGCCAAGACCTTCATCTCCAACGGCATCCTGGCCGATCTGGTGGTGGTGGTCGCCCGCACCACCCCCGAGGGCGGCGCACGCGGTCTGAGCCTGCTGGTGGTCGAGCGCGGGATGCCCGGCTTCGAACGCGGCCGCAACCTCGACAAGATCGGCCAGAAGGCCCAGGACACCGCCGAGTTGTTCTTCGAGGACGTCCGCGTCCCGAAGGCCAACCTGCTGGGTGAGGAGCACCAGGGCTTCCTCCACCTGATGCGGAACCTCGCGCAGGAGCGGCTCACCATCGCGGCCGCCGCGATCGCCGGGGCCGAGTACCTGGTCGAGATCACCACCGCGTACGTGAAGCAGCGCGAGGCCTTCGGCCGGCCGCTCGCCAAGCTCCAGCACATCCGCTTCGAGATCGCCGAGATGGCCACCGAGTGCGCGGTGACCCGCGCCTTCGTGGACCGCTGCATCACCGAGCACAACCGCTACGCGCTCACCCCGGCCGACGCCTCGATGGCCAAGTGGTGGGCCACCGAACTGCAGAAGCGCACCGCCGACCGCTGCCTCCAACTCCACGGCGGGTACGGGTACATGACCGAGTACCCGGTCGCCCGCGCGTTCACCGACGGCCGCATCCAGACCATCTACGGCGGGACCACCGAGATCATGAAGGAGATCGTCGGACGCTCCCTGCTGGGCTGACTCCGCTCCCGCCGCGACCGGCCCCGCCGAACCCGCTCGCCCGGACACCCCTCGCCCGGACACCCCTCGCCCGGTCAGACCCCCGAAAGGCTCTCCACCGTGACCACCGAAGCGTACGTCTACGACGCGATCCGCACCCCGCGCGGCCGGGGCAAGGCCAACGGCTCACTGCACGGCACCAAGCCGATCGACCTGGTGGTCGGCCTGATCCACGAACTGCGCCGCCGGTTCCCGGAGCTGGACCCGGCGGCCGTCGACGACATCGTGCTCGGTGTGGTCAGCCCGATCGGCGACCAGGGCTCCGACATCGCCCGGATCGCCGCCATCACGGCCGGCCTGCCCGACTCGGTGGCCGGCGTCCAGGAGAACCGCTTCTGCGCCTCCGGCCTGGAGGCGGTCAACCTGGCCGCCGCCAAGGTCCGTTCGGGCTGGGAGGACCTCGTCCTGGCCGGCGGCGTGGAGTCGATGTCCCGGGTGAAGATGGGCTCCGACGGCGGCGCCTGGGCGATGGACCCGATGACCAACTACGAGAACCACTTCGTCCCCCAGGGCATCGGCGCCGACCTGATCGCCACCATCGAGGGCTTCTCCCGCACCGATGTGGACGCCTTCGCCGCCGAATCGCAGGCCCGTGCGGCCAAGGCGCAGGCCGACGGCCTCTTCGACCGCTCGGTCGTCCCGGTCCGCGACCGCAACGGCCTGGTCGTGCTGGAGCGCGACGAGTTCATCCGGCCCGGCACCACCGTGGAGACCCTGGCCGGACTGAAGCCCTCCTTCGCCGGCATCGGCGAGGCCGGCGGCTTCGACGCCGTCGCCCTGCAGAAGTACCACTGGGTGGAGGCCGTCGACCACGTCCACCACGCCGGCAACTCCTCCGGCATCGTCGACGGGGCCGCCCTGGTCGCGATCGGCAACCGCGGCATCGGCGAGCGCTACGGCCTGCGCCCGCGCGCCCGGATCGTCTCCGCCGCGGTCTCCGGGTCCGAGCCCACCATCATGCTCACCGGGCCGGCCCCCGCCACCCGCAAGGCGCTCGCCAAGGCCGGGCTGACCGCCGCCGACATCGACCTGGTCGAGATCAACGAGGCCTTCGCCGCCGTCGCCCTGCGCTTCGTCCGCGAGCTCGGCTTCCGCCCGGACCAGGTGAACGTCAACGGGGGCGCGATCGCCCTCGGGCACCCGCTCGGCGCCACCGGCGCGATGCTCCTCGGCACCGTGATCGACGAGCTGGAGCGCCGCGACCTGCGGTTCGGCCTGGTCACCCTCTGCGTCGGCGGCGGCATGGGCATCGCCACCGTCGTCGAGCGCGTCTGAGCCTCCGGTCGCCCGCCGCCGCGCCCGCCGGCGGCGCGGTGCGCGCGGCACCTCCCTTGTCCCGGCCCTCACAGGAGATTCCAACCCCATGAGCGACACCACCACCATCCGCTGGGAGCAGGACCAGGACGGCGTGGTCACCCTCGTCCTCGACGACCCCGCCCAGTCCGTGAACACCATGAACGAGGCCTTCACGGCCGACTTCGACGCCACCGTCGAGCGCCTCGCCGCCCTCGGTGACGAGTTGCGCGGCGTCGTGATCACCTCGGCGAAGAAGACCTTCTTCGCCGGCGGCGACCTCCGGATGCTCTCCGCCGCCCGCCCCGAGGACGCCGCCGCCGTCTTCGAGAAGTCGATGCGGATCAAGCGGGCGCTGCGCCGGCTGGAGACGCTGGGCAGGCCGGTGGTCGCCGCCGTCAACGGCAGCGCGCTCGGCGGTGGCCTGGAGATCGCGCTGGCCTGCCACCACCGGATCGCCCTGAACGCGCCCGCTGCCCGGATCGGCCTGCCCGAGGTCACCCTCGGCCTGCTGCCCGGCGGCGGCGGAGTCGTCCGCACGGTGCGGCTCTTCGGCATCACCGACGCCCTGCTGAAGGTGCTCCTCCAGGGCCGCCAGTACCGCCCGGAGCAGGCGCTCCAGCACGGCCTGGTGCACGAGTTGGTCGACACCCCGGAGGAGCTGACCGCCCGGGCGCGCGCCTGGATCGAGGCCAACCCGGGCGCCGTCCAGCCCTGGGACGTCAAGGGGTACCGGATCCCCGGCGGCACCCCGGCCACCCCGGCGCTCGCCGCCAACCTGCCCGCCTTCCCGTCCAACCTGCGCAAGCAGCTGGCCGGCGCGCCCTACCCGGCGCCGCGCAACGTGCTGGCGGCGGCGGTCGAGGGCGCCCAGGTGGACATCGACACCGCGATGGTGATCGAGGCCCGCTACTTCACCGAGCTGGTCTGCGGGCAGACCGCCAAGAACATGATCCAGGCGCTGTTCTTCGACCTGCAGGCGGTCAACGCCGGGGCCGGCCGGCCGCAGGGCGTCGAGAAGCGGACGGTGCGCAAGGTCGCCGTGCTCGGCGCCGGCATGATGGGCGCGGGCATCGCCCACACCTGCGCCAAGGCCGGCATCGAGGTGGTGCTGAAGGACGTCACCGTCGAGGCCGCCGAGCGCGGGAAGGCCTACTCCGCCGCCCTGCTGGACAAGGCGCTGGCGCGCGGCCGCGGCACCGCGGCGCAGCGCGAGGAACTGCTCGCCCGGATCACCCCCACCGCCGAGGCCGCCGACCTGGCCGGCTGCGACGCGGTGATCGAGGCCGTCTTCGAGAACCCCGAGCTCAAGCAGAAGGTGTTCCGGGAGATCGAGGACGTGGTGGCGCCGGACGCGCTGCTCTGCTCCAACACCTCCACCCTGCCGATCGGCCTGCTCGCGGAGGGCGTCGGGCGCACCGCCGACTTCATCGGCCTGCACTTCTTCTCGCCGGTCGACAAGATGCGGCTGGTGGAGATCATCCGCGGCCCGCGGACCGGTGACGAGGCGCTCGCCCGTGCCTTCGACCTGGTCCGCCAGATCGACCGGACGCCGATCGTGGTCAACGACTCGCGCGGCTTCTTCACCTCCCGGGTGATCGGCCAGTTCATCAACGAGGGTGTGGCGATGGTCGGTGAGGGCGTCGACCCGTCCTCCGTCGAGCAGGCCGCCGCCCAGGCCGGCTACCCCGCCAAGGTGCTCTCGCTGCTCGACGAGCTGACGCTCACCCTGCCGCGCAAGATCCGCGACGAGTACCGGCGCGCGGTCGAGGAGGCCGGTGGCACCTGGACCGCCCACCCGGCGGACGCGGTGGTGGACCGGATGGTCGACGAGTTCGGCCGCCCCGGGCGCAGCGGCGGCGCCGGCTTCTACGAGTACGGCGAGGACGGCCGACGCGGCCGGCTCTGGCCGGGCCTGCGCGAGCACTTCACCTCGGCCGGGGCCGCCGTCCCGTTCGAGGACCTCAAGGAGCGGATGCTCTTCAGCGAGGCGCTGGACTCGGTGCGCTGTCTGGAGGAGGGCGTGCTGACCTCGGTCGCCGACGCCAACGTGGGCTCCATCCTCGGCATCGGCTTCCCGGCCTGGACGGGCGGTGTCTTCCAGTACATCAACGGGTACGAGGGCGGCCCGGCCGGTTTCGCGGCCCGCGCCCGCGAGCTCGCCGCCGGTTACGGCGAGCGGTTCGCGCCGCCGGCCCTGCTGGAGCGGATCGCCGCCGAGGGCCGGACCTTCACCGACTGACGCCCGGACGGCTGGGCGGGTCGGCGGGCTCCTCCGAGCGTGCCGCCTCGCCCAGCTCCTCGCGCAGTGACCGCTGGAACGCCGTGACCAGCGCCTGCGCGACCATCGGCTGGATGTGGTCGGTCAGCTCCTTCATCCGCTCCAGCTCGGCCGGTGCCGGTTCGCTCTCCCGGTAGGGCTTCCAGACCGTCTCGCGGAACAGCCGCTGCAGTTCGTGGGCCGTCGCCCGGCTGTGCTCCAGGACCACCGCGCGCGCCGCCCGCAGGGTCTCCAGCGGGATCGGCACGTTCAGGATCCGCACCCCGAGCGGCAGCAGCCCCGGATCCACCCGGAACACCTCCGGGTCCGCCGTCCGCTCCAGCGCGCCCATCGCGGCCAGCCGCGCCAGCTGCTCCGGTGAGAGCCCCCGCCCGGCCCGCCGCTCCAACTGCCCCCGGCTCAGCTCCTCCGCCGCCTCCGGGGTCCAGGAGGCCACCAGGGCCCGGTGGATCGCCAGGTCCAGCGGCGTGCTGTCCTGCGGCAGTGACGCCAGGTAGCGTTCGATCGCCGCCAGGGTGAGCCCCTGGCGCTGGAGCTCCTCGATCAGCCCGAGGCGGTCCAGGTGATCCGCGCCGTAGAGCCCGACCCGGCGCGGTCCGAGCTCGGGCGGCGGCAGCAGCCCCTTCGTCCCGTAGAAACGGACGGTCCGCACCGTCACCCCGGCCCGCGCCGCCAGCTCGTCGACCGTCAGCCGGATCTCGACACCCTCCCGCGCCGCCATCCGCCACCCCTTCGGCCCCGTCGCACCAGTGCTGTAACAGCAGCAGTGTGACAGTGACCGGCCGGCCGGTCCACCGATGTCGTGCGGCGGACCGGCCGGCCGGGGCCCCGGGCGGCGACCGTCGTCGGCCGGGCTCGGCGTCAGCGGGATCCGGCGTCGGCGAGGTCCGGGTGGTGGCGGCGGGTGACCTCGGGGTGGGCGCGGGTGTAGCCCTTCCACTCGTTGAGGCCGAACTCGGCGAAGAGCGGGTTGCCCGGGTCCTGGGTGGCGCCGGGGGCGTGGTGCGCCAGGGGGAAGTCCAGCGGCTCGATGTGGGCGTCCAGGCGGGGGTTGTAGAAGAACGGGACGGAGAAGCGCTCGCGGGCGCCGGCCGGGCTGACCACGCGGTGGTTGGTGGCCTTCAGGTAGCCGTCGGTGGCGACCTCCAGCAGCTCGCCCAGGTTGACCACGAAGGCGCCCTCCAGCGGCGGGACCTCCAGGAAGCTGCCGTCCGCGCGCTCGACCTGGAGGCCGCCGACGGTGTCCTGGAGCAGGAGGGTGATGAAGCCGTAGTCCTTGTGCGCGCCGACCCCCTGGCCGGCGCCGTCGGGCGCGGTACCGGGGTAGCGGACCAGCTTCAGCCGCAGGTGGGGGTGGCCGGCGAAGGCGTAGTCGTAGAACTCGGGGCCGGCGCCGATCGAGGTGAGGAGTTCGTGCAGCAGCCGCCGGGCGACCGCGCCGAGGCGGTCGATCCAGCCGAGCGCGGCGGTCCGCAGCTCCGGCAGTGCCGCGGGCCACTGGTTCGGGCCCTCCAGCCACCAGTAGGGCGGCTCGCCCTGCCCCGGGACGTGCGGCGGCAGCTCGGCGCCGATGTCCAGCTGGTCCCGCCAGTCCTGGCTGCCGCCGGTGAGCTCGTCGCCGGTGCGGGTGTAGCCGCGGAAGTGCGGGGAGTTGAGGTTGCTCACGGCGAGCCGGTCGGCCTGCGGGAGGGCGAAGAACGCCCGCATCGCGTCGATCAGGGCGGCCGTCTCGGCCGGGGTGACGCCGTGGCCGACGAGCTGGAAGAAGCCGACGCCGGTGGCGGCGGCCCGCAGCTCGTCGTGCAGGCGGAGCCGGTCGTCGGGGGTGCCGTCGGCGAGCGACAGGTCGATCACGGGGAGGGCGTTCGCGGGGGCGGCGGCCGACGGGGAGGTGGAGGGGTGCTGCTGCGTCATGGGTGACATCCGCTGTGTCTCGTCCTGGCCGTTCCCGGTGATCGACCGGGGATGCCGGGGCCACGCCTGGTGCGGCGGGAGCCCCGGGGCCAGGAGGGGGGACGCGGTCGGTCAGGACCGCGTGAGGGTGGGAGGCGCGAGGTTCAGCTGGAGCGTCGACAGGACATGCTCGTCACGCGGAGCAGGTCCACATGGCGGCGGCGAACGAGTATGAGCACGTCACCAGCCTAAATGACGGTAGGAGCGGCGGGGAGATCCGTGCGGCAGGGCAATGTCGTGCTCCTGACAATCGGTGGGCGGGGAGCCGGCCGCCGCCCCGGCCCCGTCCGTCCGGGGCGGCGGCCGGCGGTTCAGGCGAGGCGTGCCGTGGCGTAGGCCTCGATGGCGTCGCGCTGGTACGCCGCGAGGCCCGGGGCGATCGCCTCGTAGGCGTCGCGCCACAGCGCGTTCTCGACGCAGGACCGTCCGATCGCGCGGTACTCCCCGGCGCTGACCGGAGCGAGCGCGGTCAGCGCCCGGTACTGCCCGTCGATCTCCGCCTGCACCGCGTCGGCGTCGACGGGCGTGCCGGCCGCCATCAGCTCGGCCAGCCGGATCATCAGCGCGGTGCGTTCGCGCTGTCCGGCCTCGATCTCGGCCTCGCTCATCGTCGCCGCGGCCCGTCGGCCCTGTTCGGCCAGCTCCGGCCAGTCGCGCAGGGTGTCCTCGTAGTCGGCGGGCCGGGCGCCCTCGAACAGGTTCTCCGGTCGGTTGATACCGGTCATGGGAATGCCGTCCTTCCTGGACTGCTCCAGTTCGACGATCGTGCGGGAGACGGTGGCGGCCAGGGTGTCCAGCCGGTCGCGTTCGGCGAGCAGCCGCTGCCGGTGGCCGCGCAGGGACTCCAGCTCGTCCACCTGCGAGGCCAGGACGCGGCCGATCTCGGACAGGCCCACTCCGAGCGCCCGCAGCACCAGGATCTGCTGCAGGCGCAGCAACTGGGCCTCCTCGTAGTACCGGTGGCCGTTGGAGCCGATCCGGGCGGGCGGTAGCAGCTCGATCTCGTCGTAGTGCCGGAGCGCGCGGGCCGTGACACCCGACATTCGTGCGACCTCCGCGATCGGCCAGGCCATCGCCGTCTCCTCACGCCTTCGTCTCATCGGGCCGGTCTCTCCGGCCCTGAACAGGACGGTAGAAGCTGCCGCTGCGGCAGCTTCAAGTCCGGCGGCCCGCCGATTTTGGCAGAGCGTTGTCCGCGCCCTTGCCGTCCGCTGTACGGGTGCTAACCCGTCGGCCGCGAGAGTGAATCCAGATCCGGAACAGCCGACTCTCCCGAGCAGGAGCCCTGATGAAGCCTAAGATCCGCACCCGCGTCGTGATCGCCGCGGTGGTCGCCGTCACCGCCGCCGGCACCTTCACCGCCGGCGTCGCGGTCGCCCGGGCCGGTGACGACCAGGGCCGCCGCGACAAGGTCGCCGAGCCCGAGATCGCGGGGCTCTTCGACCAGTGGAACGCGGCCCTGCAGACCGGGGACCCGGCGAAGGTCGCCGACCGCTACGCGGCGGACGCGGTCCTGCTCCCCACCGCGTCGCCGAAGATCCGCACCAACCGTGCGGAGATCATCGACTACTTCGAGCACTTCCTGCAGAAGAAGCCGCGCGGCGAGAAGGTCCGTTCGGTGGTCAACATCCTGGACTCCGACTCGGCGGTCGACGCCGGCGTCTACCGCTTCCACCTCACCGACCCGGCGACCGGCGCGACCAAGGCGGTCGAGGCCCGCTACACGTACGAGTACGAGAAGCGCGGCGGGAAGTGGCTGATCGTCAACCACCACTCCTCGGTGCTGCCCGCCGAGGGCTGAGCCCGCCGTGCGCCGGACCGCCGTGCGCCGGACCGCCGCCGCGGGCCCCGGCCGGCGGCTCAGAACCCGGCGGGCCGGGCACCCGACGCCCGGGGCCCGGCCGGCCGCTGGGAGGCCTGCCGCGGCCCCGGGCGGGTGTCGGTCCGCAGACCGATCCGCACCGCGAGCCCGCCGCCGGGCGCGTCCCGCAGGGCCACCGCGCCGCCGTCGTCGGTCACCAACTGCTTGACGATGGCGAGCCCGAGGCCCGAGCCGGACCGGCCGGTCAGCCCCTGGCCGCGCCAGAACCGGTCGAACGCGCGGGACTGCTCGGCGGCGGACATCCCCGGTCCCTGGTCGAGGACCTCCAGCACCACCTCGTCGCCGGTCGCCGTCTCCAGCCGGACGGTGATGGTGGCGCCGTCGGGGGAGACCTCCAGCGCGTTGGAGAGCACGTTGTCCAGCACCTGGTCGAGGTTGCCGGGGCCGGCCAGCACGTGCAGGCGCTCGTCGGCGTCCCCGGTGAGGGCGATGGTCACCCCGCGCTCGTCGGCGGCCGGCCGCCAGACGCTCAGCCGTGCCTCGACCAGCTCGCGCAGCGCGAGCGGCTCCGGGGCCGAGACCTTGGCCTCGGCCCGGGCCAGCACCAGCAGCCCGCTGACCAGCCGGCTCATCCGGACCACCTCGGCGGTGGCCTGTTCGACGTCCTCGCGCACGAACTCGTCGTCCACGCCGTCGGCGATGTTGTCGAGGGACAGCCGCAGCGCGGTCAACGGGGTGCGCAGCTGGTGCGAGGCGTCCGCGACGAAGATCCGCTGCGAGGCGACCAGGGTGTCGAGCCGTTCGGCACCCTGGTTCAGCGTCCGGGCCAGGGTCTGGGTCTCCTGCGGGCCGGTGACGGGGGAGCGGGCGGTGAGGTCACCGTCGCTGAACCGGCTGGCCATGTCGTTGAGCAGCCGCAGCGGTTTGGTGAGCAGCCGGGCCACGATCGTGCCGAGCCCGGCGGCCACCGCCAGGACGCCGACCGCGAGGACCGCCCGGAAGCCCCAGATCCGCCAGAGCCGGTCGCTGAGGTCGGCCGTCGCGTACCGGATCCGGACCGCGCCGACCACCGGCCCCTTGTCGGCGGCGTCGGCCCGGGTCGCCTGATCGGCCCGGGCCGCGGCGTCGGGGCGGATCGCCCGGGCGTGGGCGGGCACCGTGACCACCAGCTCCGGCCCCCAGACGAGGGTGGACCCCCAGTCCGCGGTGCTCCGCCCGTCGCGCAGCGCGGCGGCGAAGGCCCGGTCCCCCGGGTGGGCGGGCAGCGGCAGCGGCGGGACGGCCGCCCCGTCGGCGGCCACCACCTCCACCGTTCCGGGCGTCTCGTCCGCGTACGCCCCCGCGACCCGCGCCAGCGCCTGCCGGGCTGGCGCGTCGCCGTCCCCGAGCAGCAGCGCCATCGTGGTCGCCTCGCGCCGGACCGACTCCTCGGTGTCCCCGCGCAGTTGCGCGGTCAGCGTGAACGCCACCGGCACGGTGAACGCCGCCAGGGCCACCCCGACCAGCAGCACGTAGCTGACGATCAGCCGGCGGATCATCCCGCGCCGCCGGCGTCGGTGTCGGTCCCGCCCGAGGGACCGGGCGGGCCCCCGTCGGCGCTCGGGTCGGGCACCGCCGGGGGCGCCACGACGAGCCGGAAGCCGACCCCGCGCACCGCCTCGACCGTCACCGCGCCGGCGAGCTTGCGCCGCAGCGCGGCCACGTGCACGTCCAGCGTCTTGGTCGGGCCGAACCAGTTGGCGTCCCAGACCGCCTCCATGATCTGCTCGCGCGACATCAGCGCGCCCGGCTCCTCGGTGAGGAAGGCCAGCAGGTCGTACTCCTTCGGCGTCAGCGCCACCTCCGCCCCGTCCAGCCGCACCCGGGCGGCCTTCCGGTCGACGGTGAGCCGGTGCCCGTACCGGTCCGGGCCGCTCCGCTCGTGTTCCTTCGGCCGGACCCGCCGCATCACCGCCCTGATCCGGGCGATCACCTCGCGCACCCCGAACGGCTTGGACACGTAGTCGTCCGCCCCGATCTCCAGCCCGACGACCCGGTCCGTCTCGTCGCTGCGCGCGCTGATCACGATGATCGGCACGTCGCCGCGCTCGCGCAGCACCCGGCAGACGTCCAGGCCGTCGGTGTCGGGCAGCCCGAGGTCGAGCAGCACCAGGTCGTAGGGCGTGCCGACGGCCAGGGCCGCGGCCCCGGTGGTCACCCACTCGACCTCGAAGCCGTACCGCACCAGCCCGCGCCGCAGCGACTCCGCGACCGGCTCATCGTCCTCCACCAGCAATACACGCACGAGGCGAACCCTATGGCCGGGCCGGAGCGCCGTCACACCGCCACCCGCCCGAGCGCCCGCACCTGGCGCCGGACCGGGCGCCGCACCGGGCCGCGTCACCGGCTCAGGCGCGGGCCGCGCCCGCCCTCCCCGCTGCCCGCGCCGCCCCCCGCCGTCTCCCGCAGGGCGGTGACCAGGTGGGCCAGGACGGGCCGGCTCCGGGCGCTGTCACGGACGGCGGCGTGGATCGCGCGGACCGGCTCCGGCGTGCGGACCTTCCGTACCGTCACACCGGGGTGGGGCCGGGCCAGGCCCAGCAGCGGGACCAGTGCCACCCCGAGCCCGGCCGCGACGAAGCCCTGCGCGGTCGGGTAGTCCTCGCTGTCCACCGCGAAGCCGGGGCGGAAGCCGGCCGCGGCGCAGGCGTCCAGGACGGCGTCGAGGCACGGGCCGGGCCGCTCGCTGCCGACCCACGGTTCCCCGGCCAGGTCGGCCAGGTCGAGGACGCGCTTCGTGCCGAGCGGGTGGCCCTTCGGCAGGACGGCGCGGTACGGATCGTCGAGCAGGTGGACGAGGCGCAGCCCGCGGTGCTCGCTCCGGTGGGGCCGGACCACCAGCGCCAGGTCGGCCCCGCCCCCGAGCACGTCCCGCAGCGGGTCCTCGGGGTCGGTCATCCCGAGGTCGAGCCGTACCCGCGGGTGCTCGCGGCGGAAGGCCGCCACGGCGGGCGCCACGAGGGCGGCGCCCGCCGTGGCGAAGTAGCGGACCGTCAGCGAGCCGCTGCGCCCGGCCAGCAGGTCGGCGAGCGCCGCCCCGGCCTCGGCCAGCTGCCGTTCGACGACGACGGCGTGCTCGGCGAGCAGGTGCCCGGCGGCGGTCGGCCGTACGCCCCGCCCGGCGCGTTCGAGCAGCGCCGTCCCGGTCTCCTTCTCCAGCGCCGCCACCTGCTGGCTGACGGCGGACGGGGTGCAGCCGAGCGCGGTGGCGGCCGCGCTCACGGAGCCGCCGGTGACCACCGCGCGGAGCACTTGCAGACGTCGCACATCAAGCATGCAGGCCAGCTTAACGATGATGCAGAACATTTCACTTGTCCTGCTCTGTCCCGGCACGGCAGCGTTCGTACCGGGGCCCCTGCGAGGGGCCGACGAACGAAAGGCAGGTGTCCCGTGCCGCGGATCGCCGTCCTCGCCCTGCTCTGGGGCTCGGGCTTCCTGTGGACCAAGCTCGCGCTGCGGAACGGGCTGACCCCGCTGCAGATCACCGTGGCGCGCTCCGCCCTCGGGGCCGCCGTACTGCTCCTGCTCGCCCGTTCCGCCCGTCAGCGGCTGCCGCGCGGCGCCGCGATCTGGCTCCGGCTCGCCGTGGCGGCCTTCTTCTGCAACGTGCTGCCCTTCTTCCTGGCCGCCCTGGGGGTGCGGACCGTCGGCTCGGGGCCGGCCGGGGTGCTCAACGCGACCACCCCGCTCTGGTCGCTGCTGATCGGCTTCGCGCTCGGGACGGAACGCGGCTGGCACGCGCGGCGTCTCGGCGGTCTGCTGCTCGGCTTCGCGGGGGTGCTGCTGATCTTCTCGCCTTGGCAGGGCAGCGGTCCGGCGCAGCCCGGCGGTACTCCCGGGTGGGGCGTCCTCGCCCTGCTGGGCGCGGCCGCCAGCTACGCGGTGGCCTTCACCTACATGGGCCGCGTGCTCACCGGCACGGGTACCGCCCCGCTCGCCCTCTCCGCCGCCCAGCTCACCGTCGCGGCCGGCCTGGGCACCCTGGCGCTGCCCGCCGCCACCGGCACCGCGGACGGGATCAACCTCCGCGCGCTGGCGGCGGTCGGCGTCCTCGGGGTGGTCTCCACCGGGCTCACCTTCCACCTCAACTACCGGCTCATCGCCGCCGAGGGCGCCACCGCCGCCGCCACCGTCGGCTACCTGCTGCCGGTCGTCTCCACCGGGCTCGGCGCGCTCGTCCTCGACGAGCCAGTGAGCCCGCGGACCGTCGCGGGAATGATCGTGGTGCTGGCCGGGGTCTTCCTGACCCGCCCGCGCCACCCCCGGGAACGGGTGGTCGCGGTCTCCCCACCCGCGCCGGCGGCCCCCGCGTCCTTCGTCCCCACCGACCGGGCGAACGGCGCGTGAGCTCCGAATCACCCTGGTGGACCCCCGACTTCCGCGCCCTGCCCACCGCCACCGCGCTCACCCGGCCCGGTACCGACATCGGCTGCGTCGCACTGCCGCTGATCGCCGTCGCCGCCCTCGACGCGAGCGCCGGGCAGCGCGCGGGGTCAGCCCTCCGTACGGGCGGCGGGCCCCTCCGTACGGGCGGCGGGCGGGAAGGGACAGCGGCGGGCCGGGCCGCCGCCGTCCTCGAAGGTGCCGAGCTCGGCGACGCGGTAGCCGCCCGGGTAGCTGCGCACCTGCCGGCCGTCGCGGGCCAGGCGCGGGCTGCGGCGCGGCGGCAGGAGACGGACGAGCCTGCCGCGCAGCCGCATCCCGGCGCGGACCGCGCGGCGCAGGGCGGCCGGCGGCCTGCGGTAGCCGAAGGCCTCGCGCAGCGGGTCGTCGAGCAGGCAGACGGACGACATCCGCAGGGAGGGCCGCAGCGGGGCCGGGTACCAGGAGGCCATCAGGCCGAGGGTCGCGTCGGAGACGTCCCGGCCGCCCCGGTCGTAGCCGAAGTGGGCGCGCTCGTAGTCGTCCAGCAGGCGCTCGAACCCGTCGTACGTCTCCGGGATGCCGCTCAGGCCCATCCGGCGGCCCAGTTCGCGGTAGTAGTTGGTGGTGGCCCGCACCTCGTGCGGCGAGTACGGGCGCCAGCCGTAGTCGTCCAGCCAGCGCTTGGGTACCACGACGAAGGTGGCGAGCACGTACCGGAAGTCGTCGTCGGAGATGTCGTACCGGCGGTGCATCCGGTTCATCCGGCGGACCGCCTCCCGGCCCTGCTCCGAGTCGAAGCCGTGCTCGACCACGGCCTCCAGGATCAGCACGGTGTCGTCGTAGCGCTTCTGCGGGCGGCGGGTGAACTCACCCGTCCGCGCGAGCAGCCGGCCGATGCTGGGTACCGCGTACGTGCGGTAGAGCGCGAAGCCGAGCGACTGCACGGTGTCCCACGGGAACTCGTACCAGCTGCTGATCCGGTAGATCTCGGTGAACTCCGTCTCCGGGTCCAGCTTCTGAATGTCCTTCAGCCAGTCGTATCGCTGCACAGGCCGACTGTAGGGACCGGTCCGGGGGCGGGTCAACGAGGCGGGTGGCCCGGGCGCCGGGCGTGGGGGGGGGCCCCCCCCCCCCCGGCGCATAAAAACATAAAAAGCGGCACCCGACCAACAAAAAGTAGATGA